>NZ_JBFULZ010000070.1:0-18744 GCF_054049635.1 Cellulomonas sp. P5_C6
GCTGCGTCCCGCGGGGCGCGGCCGGTCGGCGCCGGTGGGCGCGACGCTCGGTGGCGCGGTGGGCGAGGTCGGCGCGGTAGGCGGCCGGACCGCCGTTGCGCATCACCTCGCGCGTGATCGTCGACGTCGGGCGGTCCAGGCGGCGCGCGATCTCCGCGTACGTCAGGTCGTCGGCCACCCCCAGCGCGATCTGCTGGCGTTCCTGCTGAGTGAGCCGGCCTCCCGGCATCGCGACCTCCTTCGCCGTCCGTGTGCCGAGGATAGCGTTTATTTCATCGCCATTGCAACGTCGAGCGGGACGCGTGTTGCGTTGAATTTCGTTCCATTGCAATGATTTGTGCTCGCTGACGTGCACCAATACATGTTCATCGCAATATGGATGTTACCTGATGTGCGAACGCAACGTAGCGTTTCGCATGTCAGAAACACCCAGTGCCACCGAGTTCAGGAGTTGAGCATGATGCAGAACTACGCCACCCCCGCCCCGATCTCCGCCGTTCTCGACATCCCGGCGGGCCGGGTGCAGATCATCGCCGCCGACCGCGCCGACACCGTCGTGGAGGTCCGGCCCGCGGACGCCTCGAAGGGTCGCGACGTCAAGGTCGCCGAGCAGACCACGGTCGACTACCGCGACGGCGTCCTGTGGATCGAGGCCGCGGCGAAGAACCAGATCCTCGGCGCCTCCGGCTACATCGAGGTCACGGTCCAGCTGCCCACCGGTTCGCGCGTCGAGGCGAAGGCGGCCAGCGCCGAGCTTCGCGGCGTCGGCCGGCTCGGCGACGTCTCCTTCGAGGGCGCGCTGGGCGAGATCAAGCTCGACGAGGCCGCGACCGTGCGCGTCACGACGAGCGCCGGCGACGTCTCGGTCGGTCGCCTGACCGGCCCCGCCGAGATCAGCACCGGCAAGGGCGACATCCGGATCGCGGAGGCCGTCCGCGGCAAGGTCGTCCTGAGCACGCAGGCCGGCGATGTGTCGGTCACGGCCGCCGCCGGGTCCTCCGCCTCGCTGGACGCCGGTACCTCGTACGGCCGGGTCCACAACGCGCTCGTGAACACCGCGAGCGTCCCCGAGCTGGACATCCGTGCGACCACGGCCTACGGCAACATCACCGCGCGCAGCCTCTGACGCGCTCGCCCACGGCGGCGTGCACCTTCTCGGTGCACGCCGCCGTCGGCGCGTCCTCGGTCACTCACTCCTCGATGGCCGCGTCCAGCGACCGCAGGTGCTGCCGGAAGGTCACGCCGTCGCGGTCGCGGGCGACGAGGTAGTCGTCGAACCGGGTCTGCTCCCGCAGGCTGGTGCCGAGGGCCATGCGTGCCGCCTGGTGCCGCTCGGTGTCGCGGATCCGGGCCGCGACGACGGCCAGCTCCGCGGCCCGCGCCGCCGGCACGAACAGGACGCCGTCGTCGTCGGCAAGCACGACGTCCTCCTCGGTCACCGTGTGCGGGCCGCACGCCGCCCACCCCAGGGCGTCGGCCGGCTGCGGGTCGAGCCGCTCGGGCCCGTCGGGGAACGCGCCCAGGCTGTACACCGGCAGGCCGATGGTCCGCAGCTGCGCGGTGTCGCGGTGCAGCCCCCAGATGACGATCGCCCCGAGCCCCGCGCGGGCGACCTCGAGCGCCACGAGATCCCCGACGCAGGCCTCGTCCGTGCGGCCGCCGTTGTCCACGACCAGGACGTCCCCCGGCTCGGCCCGGCCGAGAGCCTCGAGGAACACGTCGACGCTCCCGACGTGCCGCACCGGCCGCGCCCGCCCGAGCACGTGGATGCCGCCCCACAACGGCCGCACCGACGGCGGGGCGCACCGCACGGGGACGCCGAGGCGCAGGCACGCGTCCGCGACGTGCGGGGTGCTCAGGTCCGGGAAGGTGGTCTGCAACGTCAGGGCATCCATCGCATCTCCTCGAGGCGGCCGGCGGGTCGGGCCGGTGTTGGCCTGGTCATCTTCGCGCGTCCGTCTAGCGCGCTGTCCCTCGTGTGGGGTGCGATGGGGCTCTCTCGTTCCCCTGAGGAGGACTCCCGATGCGCAGCGTGACCTACTCGATGGCCACCTCCCTCGACGGCTACATCGTCGGGCCGGACGGCGGCTTCGACTGGCAGGGGCACGGCGACGACGTCTTCCGCTTCATCACCGACGAGATGGAGCAGGTCGGCGTCCACTTCCTGGGCCGACGGCTCTACGAGACGATGCTCTACTGGGAGACAGCCGACCCGGACCCGACGCTCGACCCCGCGACCTTCAGGTGGGCGACGATCTGGAACCGGCTCCCCAAGGTCGTGTTCTCCTCGACGCTGACGGCGGTGCAAGGCAACGCGCGCCTGGCCACCGGAGGGCTGGCCGACGAGATCGAACGATGGCGAGCCGAGCCGGGCGAGGGCGACATCTTCATCGGCGGAGCGACCCTCGCCGCCGAGGCGGCTGCCCAGGGGCTGATCGACGAGTATCGGGCGCGGGTGCACCCCCTGCTCGTCGGCGGCGGCATCCCGTTCTTCCCGCGCCAGGAGCGCCACGTGGACCTCGAGCTCGTGGAGGCACGGACGTTCGACACGGGGGTCGCGCACTACCGCTATCGCGTGGTGCGTTAGCGCCGCACCGGTCCCAGCCAGCGGGGCACCCGGCGCCTGTACTCGTCGTACGACGCACCGAACCGCTCGTGCAGGAAGCGCTCCTCGGGGAGGATCGCGCCCCAGAGGACGAGCAGCACGGCGACCGGGAACAGGAGGAGCCCCCAGAACGTCGGCACCAGCAACGCCAGGCCGACGTACAACACGAGCAGCCCGACGTACAACGGGTTGCGGGACAGCCTGTACGGACCCTCCTCGATGATCGCCTGGGTCGACTGCCCCGGCAGCAGGCCCGTCCGATTGCGGCCGAACAGCCACAACGACCAGCCGTTCCACCCGACGAACGCGACCACCAGCGCCCAGCCGAGCGGGATCCGCCACGCGCCGAGGTCGACCGGATCACCCCGGGCCTGTGTGGCCAGCCASCCGAYCAGCAGCGGCGCGCCGAYMGCGACCGGCGGCCAGAGCCGGAACGAGACGGCGTCAGCCATGCCTCATTGTCGTGGGGCTGGGCCCGTCGTGCTCGCGGCCTCAGCCCACGCCCTCGGCGGCGAGCGCGTCGGTCAGCAGCCCGACCAAGGTCTCGAGCTGCACGTCGGTCGACCCCGGCAGGTCCTCGTCCAGCGCCCCGTCCAGGGCCCGGGCGGCGAGCGCCGACTTGCTGTCGATCAGCTCGGCGATCTTGGCGTCGATGGTCTGCGCGGCGATGATCCGCCATGCGGTGACGGGCTCGTCCTGGCCGATCCGGTGGATCCGGTCGATGGCCTGGGTCTGCTCGGCGTCGGTCCAGGACAGCTCGGCCAGCACGAGGTTGGAGGCGACCTGCAGGTTGAGCCCGACGCCGGCGGCCATCAGCGAGCACACGGCGATCTGCACGTCGGGGTCGTCGACGAACGAGGCGATGTTCTTGTTGCGCGTCCTCGTCGTCTGGTCGCCGCGGATCGAGGCGTAGCGGATGCCGCGGTCGGCGAAGGTCTGCTCGGCCTGGTCCATCACGTCGACGTGCTTGGCGAAGAACACGACCTTGCCCACGTTGCGGGCCAGCTGCGCGGCGTAGTCGGCGGCCAGCCCGGCCTTGGCCTGGCCGATCCGACGGACCATCGTGAAGACGTTCTCGCCACCTGCCTTGGAGCTCGAGTCCTTGAGCTCCGCCGCGGCCACCCGGCGGACGAGCTCGAGGTCGATCCCGTCCACGTCGGCACCACGCATCGCCACGGCGGTGCGGTAGCGCCCGACCATCTGGCTCGCGAGCGCGGCCTCGGCGGCACGGATCGATCGGCCGACCGCGCCGTCGAGCTCGACCGGCAGGTCCGCGACGCGGCGGGCGGGGATGTCGGCGACGACGTCGATCTTGCGACGACGCACGATGCCCATGTCGATCACGCTCGCCCGCGCCGCGGCGTAGAACCCCTGGTCGGCCGGGGTCAGCCCGGTCTCCTCGAGCGCGGCCATCAGCGGTCCGAGCGGCTGCTTGTCGTCGATCCAGCCGAGGAACTGCCAGATCGCCCGGAAGTCCTCGATGTCGTTGATCAGCGGCGTGCCGGTGAGCGCCATCAGCAGCGGCCGGGCGGTGCGGGTGCGGATCTTCTCGGACAGCGTGAGCACGTGCTGCGAGCGCTGGGACGACTTGTTCTTGATGAAGTGCGCCTCGTCGACGACCATCCCGCGGAAGCCGAGGTCGCCGAGCCAGCCGACGTGCCGATCCAGGATCTCGTAGTTCACGATGACGACGTCCGCGAATGCGTCGACCCGGTCGCCGTCGCCATGGACCACGGTCGACCGGCGGAACGGCGTCCACAGCCCCACCTCGTGCGCCCAGTTCGTCTTGACGACGTTGGGCACGACGACGAGCAACGGGTAGGCGTCGGCGGCCTGGGCTGCGAGCAGCGCCTGAGCGGTCTTGCCGAGGCCGGGCTCGTCGGCGAGCAGGAAGGTGCGATGACCGCCCGCGGTGGCCGCGACGACCTGGGCCTGGTGCGGCATCAGCTCGCGGCCGGCCGGAGTGGGGAACCGGCGCGGCTCGGGCAGCGCCATGCAGGCGGGTGCGCCGGTGGCGGCCCGCTCGAAGGACCGGAACAGCGGCTCGAGCAGCTCCCAGCCGGCCAGTCGACGGGCGCGCGTCGCGGTCCGCTCGGCCGCGGCCTCGAAGTCGGGAGCCAGGAACGGGTTCGCCAGCTGGCGCGAGATCACGGACCGGGGAATCACGCGCGGCGCGGCGGCGGCCACCGGCGCAGTCGGTGCCGCGGGCGCCGGCTCCTCCGGCGGCTCCAGCCCGCCTTCGCGCATGAGGGTCGCCTTGTAGGCGCGCGCGGCGTCGGACACCCGGGCGTCGTCGGCGAGCAGCTCGAGCAGCGAGGTGTCCCGTGCCGCGGTCCGGGCCAGCTGCGTCGCGACCCCGTCGAGCCGCTTGAGCTGCTCGGTGCGCCGCGACGCGGACAGGCCGGCGTCGTCCTTGACCCGGGCCCGCTCCTCGCGCACGAGCAGCGCGACGACCTGGAACTGCGTACGGACCCGCGGGCGTGTCGGGGGTCGCTGCACGGCCCGGTCGACGTCCCKGGCGACCTCGGCGAGCACGGGGATGATCCCCTGCTGCTGCGGCGGACGTGCGGCGCGGCTGCGCTGCGGGCTCGGGTCAGTGCGCGCGCGACCGGATCCGCGTTGGCCGCCTCGTGCCACATCTCCTCCTTCGCAACATCCGCACCGCGACCGCGGCACAGCGCGCCGCCCCGCCGGACGCGCCCGTGACCACGCAGGACAGGCCCTCGCGACCGACGCCACTGGCAACGCGGCCAGGCCGCTCAGGGGGCGGCGGGCCGCCGCGAAGCGTCCCCGCCTGCGCCGACCGCAGCCCGTGTTCACGCCGATGGTGACACGCAGCCGACGTGTCTCCGTGAACCGCCGCGGGCACGGCGGCAGTCGGCTGTGATCGCCGACGAACTGGAGCCTACCGCCGGAGACCCCGACTCAGGCCCAAGCCTCTCGCTCCGGCTCCGCCGTCAAGCCGATGATCGGCCGTGACGAGGGGACGTCCGCCGTCGTGACCGTCGCCCTCGCTCGGTACGGTCCAGATATGAGAGGTCGCGGGATGCAGGACGTCGAGCTGGTCGACGGCCCTGACCGCGCGCTCGACGGGCACGTAGCCGTGCCTCCGCAGTCGACGGGGACCTTGCGGTGGTGGCTGACCGGAGCCGTTGCCCTGCTCGTCCTCGTGCTGGGTGCGGCGCAGTGGGCGATCCGCTCGCACGAGAACGCGGCGATCGCGCGACTGGCTGCTGTCGACGGCGTCGTCGCGGAGGTCGACGGTCCACTCGACGTCGATCGGCGCTACTCCACGGCGGAGGACTCGGAGGCCTTCTTCGGACAGCACGGCGGTGAGCTCGCACGCGGGTCCGACGGCTCGCTGACCTACCAGTGGAATGCGGGCACCGACGACCCCCGGTGGAGCAAGCAGCTGCTCGGCCCCATCCCCACCCTGGCGGGGGCCTACACCGTGGACAGCGCGAACCTCTGTCTACCGGACGCGGCTCCGGACGCAGACGTCTCACGTGCCCCCAGGGTCGTGTGCCTGGTCACCGACGGAGGGCTGGAGACCCTCAGAGGCGGCAGGTCCGGGAAGGTGCCCGCGACGGTGACCTTCATCGAGGTGCTCGACACCGCTGACGGCGCGCTGCTCGCCCAGTGGTCGGCACCGGGAGCGCAGACGTTCGCGTTGGTGGACGGGCAGGTCGTCGTCGGGGTGACTGGACCCGACTCAGACATCGTCACCAGCAGGGATCCGCTCACCGGTGACGTGCGCTGGACGCACGAGGTGCCGCTCCGAGGGAGCCAGGTCGGGGCGGACCCGAGGTCGCGCACCGTGAGTGTCTCCCGTGCGGGCGACCTGCTCGCGCTGCGGACCTCCAGCGGTGAGCTGGGCCTCCTCTCCCCCGACGGCGACGTCATCCGCGATGGCCTGGGCGCGGACGGCCAGAGCTCGTGGGACTGGCAGGTCGGCCCCGACGGCGGACTCGTCCTGGAGTCCCGGGGCGCCGACGGGAACGCCTCGGTCACCCTTCTCGCCGCGGACGCGGGCCCAGACGCGGACCAGACCCTGCCGGGCAGCCTCACGCCCGCGGCGGTCGACGACGGCAGCGTGCCTGGTCTGCTCCTCACGGCGGACTCGACCCTGCACGCATGGGATGCGACGACCGGCTCCGAGCGCTGGTCGTCGAACGAGGCGTCAACCGTGGCTCTCGGCAGAGGGCAGCTGAGCGCGCTCGTCGTACGCGGACGGGTGTACGTCCTGAGCCCGGCCGGCGTCGCCGCGCTCGACGGACGCACGGGCAAGACGTTGTGGCGGGTACAGCCGGGGAAGCACCAGGTGCCGACGACGCTGTTCACGGACGCGCGTCACCTGCTCGTCGGATACGAGAGCCCAGCCCACTCGGCGGCCCCGCAGATCGTCGCCTACGACTTCGCCAAGGGCGCGGAGGCGTCTCGCACCGCCTACCCGCACGGCATCGACCACCTCGAGGTGTGGGACGGCAAGCTCCTCGGCTACGACGCTGACTACACCGAGTTCGCCGTGCTCGGCTGACCGCTCATGCCTCGCTGACGATCACCAGCTCGTTGCCTTCGGGGTCGGCGACCCGCCAGCGACCCGCCGACTCGTCGAGGAGCCGGCCACCGGCTGCGACGATCGTGGCGAGGCGCGCCCGCGCGAGGTCCGACGGCACTGCGAGCTCGACGTGGATGCGGTTGCGCTGCCGGCGACGCTCGGTCTCCGACGTGTCGATGCCCTGGAACATCAGCACGGGGTTCAGCCGCCGCGGATCGTCGATGTCGAGGACCCAGCCTCGCCCGTCGAGCGTGTAGCCGAGCGCGGCGACCCAGAACGCGCGGACCGCGTCCACGTCGGCGGCATCGATGACGAGCTGAACGAGGCGCGGCAGCCCCGGGTCCGCGATGGCCCCGAGCTCGCGGGCAGCCGTCTGCACCTTCTCGGCGAGGTCGGTGAAGTCGAGCTCGAGGCCGTGGGTCTCGGCCTCCCACAGGTCCTTGCCGGTGTCGATGATCACGAGCCCGGGGCGCAGGTCGATCAGCAGCGGGAAGCCGGCGTCGACGGCCAGCTCCGCTGCCGCAGCGGCCAGCTCACCCTGCTGCGTCGGCGAGGTGATGCGGTAGCACGCCATCGCACCGAACACGGCCTGCCAGTCGGCTGTCCCGGCCTTCTCGCTCAGCGCGTCGCCCGGCACCAGGTCGACCTCGTTGCCGTCGGGGTCGATGTGTCGGACCCCGAACGGTCCCGATGCCTCCCCGAGCGACGCCTCCTCGACCGCCAGGGCCGGTCGCACCACGTCGAGGTGGATGCGGTTGCGCAACGGCCGCGGCTCGCTCGACGGCCGGATCCGTAACGCGGGGTCGCGCCGCAACGGATCCGCCAGGCCGCCGTCCGCCCCAGGCGCGTAGTCGAGCGCGCGGTGCCAGAACGACTGCACCGCGGACGGGTCCGCGGACTCGAGCACGACGCTCAGGTGCTGCAGCGCGGCGGGGTTCGCGGCCAGTCCGAGCTCTCGAGCGGCCGCCGACACCGCCCCGGCGTGCTCGTCCGAGTCGAGGCGAACCCGCACGCCCGTCGCGCGCAGGTCGACCACGATGTCGGGCGACAGCTGCACGATGCGCCCGGCGAGTGCAGCCCCCTCGGTCAGCGACGGCGCGTCGAACCATGCCGTCGCCACGCCGTCGACCGTGCGCCAATCCGTCTCGATCTCCGTCATGCGCGGCACTGTAGGACTCATTCCGGACGATCGCCTTCCGGATAGTGCGAATCCCGTCGGGGGTGCGAGCAACGCGCCGGCCCGAGACGGCGCTGTCGTCGACGGCTGTCAGGCGCCCTCCCGTCGGGTGAACATCGCGCCCGTGACGATCTCCTTCATCTGGTCCACCTGGCTGGGTGTCGCGGTCGGCGGGTAGGACACGTCGAAGGTGATGCGCTGGCCGTCGACGTCGAGGATCCAGAGCAGGTCCATCTGCCCGCCGTCCCGCTGGGAGCGGCCCGGCCAGCTGTGGAAGTAGCCCTGACGGCAGGTCGTGAAGTCGAGGTCGTGGGGCGTCGAGAGCTCGACGTACAACCCGTCGTAGCCACCGATCGTGACGGCGGCCGGGTCGGTGCCCTCGCGCATCGGCTGGGCGGCCAGCGCTCCGGCCAGGTCGGCGACCGAGGGGCCGACGGTCTCCGGGTAGCCGCTGGCGTCGCACGGGTGGGTGTAGACGCTCTGGATGTCCCAGAGCCAGACCGCGTTGTCGGACACCAAGCCCTCGGCGGTGACTCCCGTTCCTGCGATGTTCGAGTAGCCCGCGGGGACGTACAGCACGGGAGCAAGCGGCGCGGACGCCGGTGCGTCGATGGGGCTGACGACGTACCTGCCCGGGGGGACCAGCTCGCCGTCCGGCAGGGCTTCGAGCAGAGGGAGGGCCGGTGCAGACTCGGACTCCGCGGGCTCGGGCGGCTGCGCAGTGCAGCCGGTCGCCACCAGGAGGACCACCGTCCCCACGGTGACCGCGGCTCGGGCGTACGTCCTCGATCGCCCCCGCGGGCGCTGCGAGCGCCGAGCTGCCGGCACCCCGCGGTGCCGGCGGCCGATCCGGATCGTGTGCGACATGACGTCCTCCTCGACGTGGTGCTCGATTGGGCGCCTCCGACGCTGCCGCGGTGTCCCGACGGTTCTCTGACGATCCGTCGACGGTCCGTCGACCGGCCTTGCTGTTGCTCGTCACCGCGCGGGACGCTGGGGAGGAGATGAGCACGAGCGGAAGTTCGGCTCGACCGCACGCGTCGTCGAGAGACGCCGCGACGGCCTTCCGCGTGCTCGGTCCGCTGGAGGTCTGGACCGGCACGAACCGCCTGGAGGTCGGCGGTCGGCAGGAACGGGCGTTGCTGGCTCTCCTGCTCACCGCCCCGGGCCGCGTCTTCTCGGTCCCCGCGATCACCGCGGGCCTGTGGGGGGAACGACCCCCGGGCGGGGCCGACAACACCGTCATGACCTACGTCTCCCGGCTGCGCCGCGCCCTGCCCGACGGTGTCGCGACCGCGCTGGTCACGCGTCGACCCGGATACGTCCTCTCCATCGAGCCGGCGCAGGTCGACGCCGAGCTCTTCCGCGCTCTGGTCGGCAGAGGCCACCGCGAGCTCGGGGTCGGACGACCGGAGCTCGCGGCCGGGAGCCTGCGCGAGGCGCTCGGGCTGTGGCGAGGCGACGCGTATGCCGAGTTCGACGCGCCGTTCGCCGTCGCCGAGCGCCGAGCGCTCGACGAGCTGCGGTTGGCGGCGTTCGAGGACAGGGCGTCGGCCGAGCTCGACGTCGGCGAAGGACCAGACCTGATCGCCGAGCTCGAGGCCGTGGTGAGCGAGCACCCGCTTCGCGAGCGGCTCTGGGCGCAGCTGATGACGGCGCTGTACCGGTCCGGCCGGCAGGGGGATGCGCTGCGGGCCTATCAGCGCGCGAGAGACTCGTTGGTCGACGAGCTCGGCGTCGAGCCCGGGGACGAGCTGCGGGACCTTCAGGCCCTGGTGCTCGCGCACGACCCGCGGCTGCTCGGTCCCGCCCACGCCTCCAGGTCACGACGCGACACGCCGCTCGGACCGGGGTTCGTCGGACGCGCCCGGGACCTCGCGCTGCTCGACGAGGCGTACGGCCGGGCCGCGGCGGGCTCCCCCGTGCGGATCCTCGTCACCGGTCCGCACGGGATGGGCAAGACGCGGCTCCTGGCCGAGGCCGCGCGGCGCGTCCGGGCGGCGGGCGGGACGGTCGCCGACGAGCCGTCCCAGATCGGGGCGCACCCGGGGGCTGCGCCTGTCCTCCTCGTGCTCGACGGCCTGGAGCGGTCATCCGTGGCAGACCTCGTCGAGCTGTCGGAGGCGGTGACCGCCCGGGTGCGCCCGGCACTGGTAGTCGGGGCCTGCGTCTGGGACGAGCTCTCCCCCGAGCAGGCCAGCGCCCTCGCCGAGCTCTTCGCCGACCGGCTTCCATTGGTGCCGTTGAGCTCGGCGGAGGCGACCGAGCTCGTCGAGCTCTATGTACCCCGGGCTGCGGTCGCGCAGGCGCTCGCGGCGGCGGAGGTCGTCGCCTCCGCCGGCGTCCCGCTGCACCTGCACGCGGCCGCGAGCCGATTCGGGGAGAAGCTTCTGGCCGAACGCATCGGGACCAGCGCGCAGGCGATCGCCGATCCACGACGGCAGCTCGCGCAGTCTCGCGCGGAGGTCGCGGACGGGGTCATCGAGCTGTCCCGGTTGCGGTCGCTCCGGCAAGCGCACGCCATCCCGGACTCCCGGCGCCGCCTGTGCCCGTACAAGGGCCTCGCGTACTACGACGTCGACGACGCACCGTACTTCGCGGGGCGGGAGCCGCTCGTCGCGCGGCTGGTGGCACGACTCGTGGACGCGCGGCTGCTCGCGGTCGTGGGTGCGTCGGGCAGCGGGAAGTCGTCGGTCGTCCGGGCCGGCGTCGTGCCCGCGATCAACGACGGGCTGCTCCCTGGCAGCGAGCGGTGGCACGTCGTGGTGACGACGCCGTCGCGTCAGGCGCCGGACCTGCCGCCTGCGGGTGGGCCTCGGACTCTGCTCGTCGTCGACCAGCTCGAGGAGCTGTTCACGGTGCTGCCGCCGGAGGAGCAGACCGGGTACGCCGAGTGGATCACGGCCGCCGCCGAGCGGGACGACGTCACGGTCGTCGCCGCGATCAGGTCCGACTACTTCGCTCGGGTCGTGGTGCACCGCGAGCTCGCAGACCTCCTCGCGGCGAACACCGTGCTGGTCGGGCCGATGTCGGCCGAGGAGCTCCGGCAGGCGGTCGAGGTCCCGGCCGCGGCGGCAGACCTGACGCTCGAGCCGGGCCTCGCTGCGACCATCGCCGACGACGTCGTGGGGGAACCGGGCGGTCTTCCTCTCATGTCCACCGCGCTGCTCTCGCTGTGGGAGCGCGGCGACGGCCGACGCCTGTCGCTCGCGGACTACCGGGTGAGCGGTGGCGTGCGGACTGCGGTCGCGCGGCTGGCGGAAGCCGCCTACGCGCCGATGACGCCCACCCAGCAGGCTCACGCTCGGCGCATCCTCCTGCGCCTGGCGGAGGTCGACGACGCCGGCGAGCCCGTCCGGCGGCGGGTTGCCCTGTCCGAGCTGTCCGTCGACGACGATCCCGATGCACGGACGGCCTTGGAGACCCTGGCGGCCAGGCGCCTCCTGACGGTCTCGGCCACCCACGCGGAGGTCGCGCACGAGGCGCTGCTACGGGAGTGGCCGCGGTTGCGGGGGTGGCTCGACGACGACGACGCAGGCCGCCGCATGCGCAGGCACCTGGTTCCGGCGGCAGCGGCCTGGGACAGCTCCGCTCGCGATCCGGGCGAGCTGTACCGAGGTCAGCGGTTGGCGGCTGCCCTCGACTTCGAGGTGGCCCACGGCGACGACCTGACCGATCTCGAGAGGGACTTCCTGCGTGCGGGCACCGCCGCGGCAGACGCCGACGCCGCCGGTCGCAGAAGGTCGCACAGGAGACTCCAGGCTCTGGCCGCAGGCCTGGCCGTCGTCCTGCTGCTCGCCCTCGGCGCCGGATGGGTCGCCGTCGACCGGCGGAGCGAGTCGGCCCGCCTCGCCGTGGCGGCGGACGTGCGTGCCCTGCGTGCGGCGGCGCTCGGCGAGGACCGCTGGGACCTCGCGCTGCTGTACGCGGCGCAGGCCTACCGGGCTGACCGATCGCCGCAGTCACAGGCCGCACTGCTGCGGACCGTGCAGCGCAGCCCGGAAGCCACGGCGATGTACTCGACCGGTCGGCGGCTGCAGGCCCTCGCCGTCAGCGCGGACGGGCAGACCCTGGCCGCGCTCGGGAGCGCCGGGACCGTGTTCGTGTGGGACCTCGCGACCGGGGCGCAGACCTCGACCGTGCCGGGCCTGACAGAGCTCGCGGTGAGCTCGCTGGACCTCAGCCCGGACGGGCGATACATCGCCGTCGTCGGTATCCCGGTCGATGCCGAGAGGTACGGCTTCCTGCAGCAGCTCATGGTCGTCGACCTGGACCAGGTGCCGACGCCGATCGTGCGGACGTGGGAGGGCCCGGGGATCACCTCTGCTCGCTTCACCGCCGACGGGCGGACCGTGGCCACCGTCGGCATCGACGGGCTGGTCCGCGAGGTGGACGTCCGCACGGGACAGATGGCGGAGGTCGCGGGCCTGGAGGCCACGGTCTCCGACCTGACCGCCCTGGACGCGTCCGCCGGACGCCGTTTCATGGCCTCCGCCGACCCGCAGGCGTCGGGCAGGGTGACTGCTTGGTCGGCCGACGACGGCCGGGTCGTCTGGTCGTCCGACGTGAGCGGCGGCGCGGTCGTCTCGATCAACCCTGCCGGGACCGCCCTGGTCCTCGCGCACACGCCGGGACCCGTGGAGCATCTGGATCTCGTCACAGGTGTCCGCCGAGCCGTGCCGTCCGACCCCGCCGTCGGGCTCGTGGACCTCGACTGGGCACCGGACGGGTCCTCGTTCGTCGGCGCCACCACGGAGGGCACGGTGGTCCTCTGGGACGCCGCGACCCTCGAGCAGCGTTCGATCTTCCGCGGGCACTCGGGCACGGTGAGCCAGGTCGTCCACTCTGCAGACGGCGCGCGCCTGTACGCCAGCGGGTTCGACGGGGCGGTCGTTGTCTGGGACCTCACCGGTACGCGCGGTGTCGTCAGACGGGCGAGCGAACCCACGCCGGCCCAGCCCTTCGGACCCTTCCTCGCAGCCGATCGCACACTGTCCGCCGATGGGTCCTTGGCCGTGAGCTACCTGGAGGGGGGTGCCCTCGAACTCGTGGACGTGGGTGCCGCAACCACGTCCGTGGTGCCGGTCAAGGTGACCGGCTCTCCTGCCCGGGTCGTCGCCGACCCGGCAGGTCGCTATGCCGCGCTGCTCACGGTGCAGTGGCCCGCGAACCTTCGAGCCGAGATCCAGGTCGTCGACGTCACGAGCCGACGCGTCCTTCCGAACACCATCCACCTCATCGCCGACTTCTCCGCTCCCACGCCCGCGTTCTCCGGCGACGGCCGGTCGCTCGTCACAGCCGACGCGCAGTCGGTCGCCGTCTGGGACGTGCAGAGCGGACTGCCTGCGGCCGGTCGCGCGGACTACGAGGCTGGGGCGAATGTCGTGTCCCTGGCACCCGACGAGACCGGGCACCTCGTCGCCGTCGGCGTGGTCGGCGGGGGTGTCGAGATCGCGGACATGGCGACCGGCGCGCTCGTGACGGAGCTCGTGCCCCCTGGCGGGGAGAACCTCGCGGTCGCTCCGCTCGGCTTCTCGCCCGACGGGAGGTGGCTCGCGGGCGGGTCGGAGAGCGGGCGGGTCGTCGTGTGGGACACCGCGGCGTGGGACGTCCGTCGGACGGTGCCCGCGGTGCAGGGCGGCGGCGTCGACTCCCTGGCGTTCACGCCGGACTCCCGCGCCGTCGTCGTCGGGGGCGCGGGTACCGCCTCCGTCTGGGACGTCGACCCCGGCGCGGCGACCGGGATGACCCTGGCCCTGAGTGCAGTGCCCTCCCGGTCGGACGTAGCCGTCGCGACCCGCGACGACGGCCGAGCCGTCGTGACACTGACCGACGACGGGGGCGTGCAGCTCTGGGCGATCTCCCCGCAGGCCCTGCTCGAACAGGCCTGCGCGGTCGCAGGGCGCAATCTGAGTCCGGCAGAGTGGGGCGCCGTGCTGCCCAACCTCCCGTACGCGCCGACGTGCCCCGAGCCCTAGGGGCGTTTCCGGCCGTCGGTGATCGAAAACGAACCGCTTCGGGGGACCGACTTGGCGATACTGGCGCCATGGTCGCGCGCCGTCAGCCCTCGTTCCGCGAGATCGTGGACGCGGTCAAGGCAACACCCGCGGCCCCCGTGCCGGACTCGCACGATCCCGGCATCCGCACCGACGGGTCGGTGGTCGCCCCGGGCGGACGCGTCTACTCGAAGACCGGAAGCGACATCTCGTCCGCTGCCGCGTTCGAGGCTGCGGCTGCCGGCGCGCAGGTTGCTTGGGACTGTTGCGGCTGCGGCGGCTACTGCGCCCTCCGATGGTTCGACGAGGCCGAGGTGACTCGCATGGTCGCCGCTGGCCCGCCGACCATCCGACGCACGAAGAAGGCCTACGGCAGCATCTCTGAGTACCGCAGCCACGATGGACACGTGCTCTTGCTCATCGAGGTGGACGTCCGCTGGGGGGACTTGCTCAGTTGACCCCTAGGTTTCGCCTCCACGTTCTTGCCGCTTGCCCGCGGTCTGGTGGCCGCGACGACCAAATCCGTTGACCCGCTGACATTTGCGGACAAGTGTCACGGTCATGTATCCGGCCCTGGCCTTCTCCGGCGACGCGGACGACGTCGCCCAGGCAAGGTTCGGACCGCCGGACAACGAAGCCCCCTACGCGCTCGGCGTGAGGGGCGTCATCGGGCGGTCCGCCGACGTGGCGATCCTCCTGGTCGGCCTCACTCGCTACACCACCGGACTCCAGATCGAGCTGGCCGCACGGTGTCGGATCGATCCCCACCTCGGCGATCGCATGCACTCGACAGTCGACGCGGGACTGTTCGCCGATGGACGTCCCACCGCCGTGGCCGGGAGCTACATCCGGAACAATCGGCCGGCCGCAGACCGGCCTGTGCCCACCCATTGGGGTCGCGGTGGCCGCGAGTGGTCGAGCACCCTGTGGTTGACCCCGGCGGCGCCGCCCGGAGACCCGGTGCTCGCCATCGCCGACCTGGCCTCGGCGCGGACGAGTCGATCTTCACCGTGGATGCCGAAGCACTTCGAGCTGCGGCCGAGACGGTGCGGGTCTCGTGGCCGAGCGAGCCTGATCGGGCGTGCCCGGCCATTCAGCCGCCGCTCGACGTACCGCCCGGGGGCGATTTTGCACGGGTACTTCCGGCGATAAGAACTGACGAGACTGGCTGATCCCCGGCGGAGCCGCAGGGCCTCCCGTGGCACGGGCATTCCGCCGCGCGTGGCTCTTCCCGTGGAGCTTGGTGGCGAGGAGGGTTCGGAGCCCGTACTCGTCGCACCCCACCAGGAGGCCCGTGCAAGCCCCCCAGCGGACTCACCGGCTGCAGTCCCCGAGCCCTGACTCGCACCAACACACACTGTGCGCCTGGGCAGATTCGAACTGCCGACACCCGCTTTAGGAGTTCGGCCCGGCACGGTCCCCAGCGCCCTGACCTGCAGAAATACAAGCTTGTAATGCAATGGGAGCGGCGCCTTCGCAGTTGCTGCTGACCATTTGCTGACCACGAACAGGTTCAAGAGGGGCGCACCACTCCTTGACCATCTCGATGTCGCGGGTGGCCCTCCGTCGCGCTGGCACTCGCGGACGCAGGGAGCCGAGCGCCCTCCACTCTTACGGTTCAGCGCTCACGGGCGTGCCTCTGCAGCTGCTTCACGACGTCCGGATAGCCAGCCCCATCGAGTGCACTTCGAGCAACGTCAAGCCGCGTCATGAGTTCCGCATATTCGCGCGCAAAGGTGGGCTCCGACACGGCCAATATATAAACCAGTTGTGCAATCAGTACAATCAACTCCGAAAAGCCTCGGATCACCGCGTAGTTGGGTGGGTCTGGAGCACGGCCCGCCTTGAAGGTATTCTCTTCCCCGCTCCGCAATTGCCAGATCCATTGGGCATGTGCAKTTTTATTGCGGTCCTGAATCACCGGCGCGAGCTCGTTAGACAACAGCGAGGTGACGTCTTTGTATCGACCGAACGCATCAATCGGCATAACCACCGCGGAAAGGGCCAGGTGCATCGGGACGCTGTAATGACGCCGGAAGGCCAGCTCGACCACCAAGCCCCAACGATCGATTTGCGATCGTCCACGCCAGACAAGTGTGCGCTCCCGATCGTTGAAGCCGTTGGGATCCGTTACGATCTTTCGCAACATTGCCTCGGCGAGCATGCCGATTGTCAAAGTGTGGAGCCGGCGAAAGACGTCGATGGCCGGCACGTCATTCTTTCGTATTGCCTGTTTGTGAGCCCGCTCAATTTGGAGAAGCCCTTTGCGGACGGCCGCGACGTTCTCACTGTGCTTGCGAAATTCTGGTGATTGCTGGTACATAAATCCCTCCGGCTCCGAGGCACCAGGCCGCGCAAATTTTTAGGTTGTGCAGCCTGGTGCCCGGGAGTCGAACCCAGTATCTCTCCGTCCGAAGACGAAGCGCGCTCCGAGCGCCCGCACCCGCCAATCAGCGTAGCGCTTCTACGGCGCCGAATCAGAGAGCCCACTCGCGTAGCAATTGGAGGGTGTCGGGCGGCCATATCCGGGGCGGCTACGGCGATCCCCTCGACGAGAGTCGCCAGCAAACGCGCGCCCGCCTCCACGATTGAGCGACCGAGCGCCTCTCCGACCAACTCGGCTCGCTGACGGCCGGGAGTGCGCGATCGCCCCGAGTGGCCCTCACGACGTCGACGTCCCACAGACCCTCGGATTTCGTCCGATGCCCCGTCCCGCCAAGTAGCGCTGCCACGCCCGCGCCGGCACTGCAGCCGGCTCACGGAACCACGGGCAGCCGTTCAGGGCACGCGTACGCTCGCCGGCAGTCAAACTCGCGTTGGCGTCATCATCGTCAGCCGTTCGAACAGAGGAGCCTGACTCGCGTGCAGCAGGACACCGGTCAGTCGGTCTTTGACACCATCTCTCGCACGGATGCCGCGCCCCGGCGACACGGGGAGTCGTCGTACGCGTTCCTGAACCGCTCGGCGTCTCGGTACTTCTTGGAAGTCCGCGCACTGATCGAGGATTGGTATGCCCACGTTCCACCCGGACATCGCGCCAGTCTTCGAGGCGGCCTGACGGGCGAAGACGCGGCATTCCGATCGGCGTTTTGGGAGCTCTACCTGCACGAGGCGTATAGACGTTCGGGCTACGGCGTCGAGATCCACCCGCGCGTGCCCGCCGGGGGCCGACGCCCCGACTTTCGCCTCACCCGCGGCGAAGAGAAGTTCTACCTGGAGGCGGTTTCAGTCGGCCAAGACCCCTCGCACGTCGCCGAGAATGAGCGCCTCTCGCAGGTGTACCGGGTGCTATCCAAGATGACGATCCAGGACTTTTTCCTTGGCTTGGATGTCTTCACGATCGGAGCTCGCCCCCTAAACACGCGGCATCTCCGCGCCGCGATCCGCCGATGGCTCGCGACCCTCGAGGTGGGCCCCATCGCAGCCCGTGCCGCCGTCGACGCCCCGGCGCTGCCGGTCCTCCCCGAGCTCCCCTGGCACGAGGACGGCTGGCACCTCCTCATCACTGCTTGGCCCCTGGCAGAGCATGCTCGTGGTGCCGATCGACGCGCTCTCGGCATGTTCGGCCCAGGGAGGGCGAGCGGGGTCGACAACATCACCGGGATCCGGAGGGTCCTCGACGCAAAGGTCGATCGGTACGGTCTCCTAGACGCCCCGCTTGTCATTGCGGTCCAGTCGAGTACGGAGTTCCCAACTAGAGACTACGAGTTCGAGTCCGCCCTGTACGGTCTCGGGACAGAACGTCCTCCGAAGGCGGGCGATCCCGAGAATCACTTGGCCCACGACGGACTTTGGGTGGGCCCGCTCGGCTGGCGCAACGCTCACGTCCCCCAAGTCATCACGACCAGCGATCTCTCGCCGTGGACGGCGGGCCGGGCGCGACCGCGGGTGTGGAACACATATCAGTCAGGCGTGGCTCGCCCCGCCCAACCTGAGTGGCTCGCTCCTGTTAGCAATACAGGCCCCGATCCGCATCCCGGGCCAGCCCTGTCGATGCGGACCCACTTCGGACTCCCGGAGGACTGGCCCGCAGCTGGGGAGCCGGACTTCTCCGACTAGCCCTAGCTCGGATCGAGGCATGAGGCAGCGCTCAGACCGGCGCGGCTCGACGACGCCACGCGCGGACGGGCGGTCTGGCGCATGTTCGGCTGGACGGACATATCCGCCCCCATCCGGACGAAGCTCCGCGCGCGCTACCGATGCGAGGGATGGGTGGCACCTTCGCAGCCCGTCGCGGGGCACCTTCTCGAACTCCGTTGGGGATCGAGCACGCGACGTACCTCAGAGAGGTCAAGCAGCACTCAGTTGCTTCCATCGCCAAGCAGTTCGGCGTGTCCTGCGACACCTTGTATGCCTGGCTGCCCCCGAGGCTGGCGCCGACGACTTCGGGTCGTCTTCACGCACAGTC
>NZ_JBFULZ010000071.1:0-18473 GCF_054049635.1 Cellulomonas sp. P5_C6
GTACCGGGGCGGCAGCAGCAGCGGTGGCAGCGGCGGGAGCCGCAGCGGTGGGTCCGGCGGGTACCGCGGTGCCGGCGGTGGCGAGGGCTACCGCGGCAGCACCGGCGGCGGCGAGGGCTACCGCAGCAGCGGCGACAGCTACCGCGGGAGCAGCTCGGGTGGCGCGCGCGGCGGCAGCACGGGCGGTTCGCGCGGCGGCAGCAGCAGCGGAGCGTCGCGCACCGGCGGCGCGTACCAGGGCGGCAGCACGGGTGGCGGCTCGCGGGACGGCGGCGGGTACCGCGGCACGGACTCGCGCGACAGCGGCGGATACCGCGGCGGCAGCGCGGGTGGCGGCTCGCGCGACAGCGGGGGCTACCGCGGCACCGATTCGCGCGACAGCGGCGGGTACCGCGGCGGCAGCTCGTCGGGCGGTGGCTCACGTGGCGCGACCGGCGGAGCCTCGCGCGGCGGACCCGGTACCTCGTCGCGTGGCGGCGCCCCTCGCCCCAAGAGCGGCAACGGCTACCCCCGCAGCGGCGGCACGGGCCGACCGCGCTCGGACGGCGCATCGAGCCGGCCGTCGAAGCCGAGCCGCACCCCCGAGGTCACCATCGACGTCCACGACCCCGAGGGCACGCGCTTGCAGAAGGTGCTTGCGGCGGCGGGTCTCGGCTCCCGGCGGGCGTGCGAGGACCTGATCTCCGCCGGCCGTGTGACGGTCGACGGCAACAGGGTCGACGAGCTCGGCGTGCGGGTCGACCCGCTGACGGCGGTCATCCACGTGGACGGCATGCGGGTCCAGCTCGACTCGTCGATCGTGACGATCGCGCTGAACAAGCCGAAGGGCGTGGTCTCGACCATGCACGACCCCGAGGGCCGTCCGTCGATCGGGCAGTTCGTGGCGGACCGCGAGGAGCGGCTGTTCCACGTCGGCCGCCTCGACGCCGAGACCGAGGGCCTGATCCTGCTGACCAACGACGGGGACCTGGCCAACCGCCTGTCGCACCCGTCGCACGGCGTCACCAAGGTCTACCTGGTCCAGCTCGAGGGCCGCGTGACGCCGTCGCTGGGCACCCGGCTGATCCGCGGCGTGGAGCTCGAGGACGGCCTGGCCAAGATCGACAAGTTCCAGATCGTCCAGACGACGCCGCAGGCCAGCCTGGTGGAGATCGAGCTGCACGAGGGCCGCAACCGCATCGTGCGACGGATCTTCGAGGAGGTCGGCTACCCGGTCACGCAGCTGGTCCGCACACAGATCGGCCCGATCCGGCTGGGTGACCTCAAGCCGGGTCGCACGCGCGTGCTGTCGAAGACCGAGGTGGGCTCCCTGATGACGCGGGTGGGCATGTGACGCTGGCGACGCGAGGGCCGGTGCGCATCGTCGGCACCGGCCTGCTGGGTACGTCGGTGGGCCTCGCGCTCGCCACGAGGGGCGTCGACGTGGTGCTGCACGACCCGTCGCGCACCGCCCTGGCGCTCGCGCGCGACGTCGGTGCCGGGCGACCGGCACGCCCCGACGACGTCGCGCCCGCACTGATCGTCGTCGCCGCGCCGCCGGACGTGACCGCGGACGTGGTGCGCGCCGAGCTCGAGGCCTTCCCGCACGCCGTCGTCACCGATGTCGCGAGCGTGAAGGGGTACGTGCTGGCGGAGCTCAAGGCCGCCGGCGCCGACCTCAGCCGGTACGTCGGCTCGCACCCGATGGCGGGTCGCGAGCGGTCCGGTCCGTCCGCGGCCGTCCCGGACCTGTTCCTGGGCCGGCCGTGGGTCATCGCCGACTCCGGGGTCTCGCACCCCGACGCGCTGCTCGCCGTCCGCTCGCTCGCGGTCGACCTGGGTGCCGTGCCGGTGACCATGGATGCGGACGCGCACGACGCCGCGGTCGCCGCCGTCTCGCACGTGCMGCAGGTCGCCGCCAGCCTGGTCGCCGCGCGCCTGCGCGGTGCGGACGAGGCGGCGCTGGGCCTGGCGGGCCAGGGCCTGCGGGACGTCACGCGGCTCGCTGCGTCGGACCCGGCCCTGTGGACGTCGATCCTGGCCGCGAACGCCTCCGCCGTGCGTGCGGTGCTGGTGGACCTGCGCGCGGACCTCGACGGCGTCATCGCCGCGCTGGCGCAGGCCGCCGCGGCGGACGGCCCCGAGACGGTCGAGCTGGGTGCGCTGGCCACCCTCGCGCAGGCGATCGCCGACGGGAACGCCGGCGTCGCGCGGATCCCCGGCAAGCACGGTGGTGCGCAGCGCACGTACGGCGTGGTGACGGTCCTCGTACCGGACGCCCCGGGCGAGCTGGCGCGGCTGCTCACCGAGGTCGGCGAGGCGGGCGTCAACCTCGAGGACCTGCAGCTGGAACACGCGGCCGGCCGCCCGGTCGGCATGGCGGAGATCTCGGTGCTGCCCGGCAGCGTGGAGCACCTCGAGGCGGAGCTGACGGCCCGCGGATGGAGACTGGTGAGTTGAGCACGGCGATTGTCGTCGCGATCGACGGACCCTCGGGGTCCGGCAAGTCGAGCGTCTCGCGCGGCGTGGCGAGCGCCCTGGGCGTCAAGTACCTCGACACGGGGGCGATGTACCGGGCCGCGACGTGGTGGTGCCTGCAGCAGGGCGTGCCGTTGACGGACATCGACGCCGTCGCCGCACAGGTGCGCGCGCTTCCCCTGGTCATGGGTGTGGACCCGAAGAGCCCGACCGTGCACGTCGGTGGCGTCGACGTCGGCGAGGCGATCCGCACGACCGAGATCTCGGCCGCGGTCAGCGCCGTGGCGACGAACCTCGGGGTGCGCGCCGAGCTGGGCCGGCTGCAGCGGGCCGCGATCGAGGCGTCGCGGACGGACGGTCGGGGGATCGTGGCCGAGGGCCGCGACATCACCACCGTCGTCGCGCCCGACGCGGACGTGCGCGTGCTGCTGACGGCCAGCGAGGAGGCCCGGCTGGCGCGGCGTGCCCTCGAGGTGCACGGCACCGACGATGCCGACGCGGTCGCCGCCACCCGGGACCAGGTGCTGCGGCGCGACGCCGACGACTCGACCGTCGTGGAGTTCCACGTCGCGGCCGACGGCGTGGTCACGGTGGACTCGTCGCACCTGGACTTCGACCAGACCGTGCAGGCCGTCCTGGACGTCGTGACGTCGGTCGTCGGCACCAGGCCGTGAGCACCGACGGCCCGTCGCCGCGCGGACCGCGCTGGTCACGATGGATCGGCCGGTTCCTGGCGCGCGTCGTCTGGAACACCGAGGTCGTCGGCACCGCGCACGTCCCGCTGGACGGGCCCGTGCTGCTCGCCGCGAACCACACGGGCATCATCGACGGGCCGATCCTGCACGGCGTCGCGCCCCGGCCGTCGCACGTGCTGGTCAAGGAGGAGATGTTCTGGGGTCCGGTGGGCACGGTGCTGCGCGCGGCGGGTCAGATCCCGGTGGATCGTGAGGGCGGCCGCACGGCGCTGACCAGCGCACTCGCGGTGCTCAAGCGCGGCGGGCTGGTCGGCGTCTTCCCCGAGGGCAACCGCGGGCGCGGCGACGCGACGAACGCCCGGGCGGGCATCGCGTGGCTCGCGCTGAACGGCCACGCGCCGGTCGTGCCCGTGGCGGTGCTGGGGACCCGGCGGACGGGGGAGTCCGTCAACCACGTGCCGGGCCTGCGACGACGGCTCGCGATCGAGTTCGGGGAGCCGCTCGTCATCGAGCGCGCGCCCGGCACGTCCGGCAAGGTGGCGCTGGTGGAGGCCAACGAGGCGATCCGCGTGGCGCTGGCGGAGCTGGTCGACCAGGCGGTGGCCAGGACGGGGCTCGCCCTGCCGACCGACGACCCGAACCGCGGCCGAGACCTCTAGCCATGTCGTGGCAGTGGGACCCGTCGCTGTTTGCGGGCACCGCCGCGCACTATGCCGTGGGCCGCATGGCCTACCCGTCGACCGTGACGATCGCCCTGCGGGAGGCCCTCGACCTGGACGGCATCGGTCGGCTCCTCGACGTCGGGTGCGGTCCCGGCTCGCTGACCACGCTCCTCGCGCCGCTGTTCGCCGCCGCGGTCGGCATCGACGCCGACCCGGAGATGGTCGCCGAGGCCCGTCGGGCGGCACCCGCGATCGTGTGGCGGGTGCTGCGGGCGGAGGAGCTGCCCGCGGGGCTGGGCACGTTCCGGACCGTCGTGTTCGCGCAGTCCTTCCACTGGATGGACCAGGAGCTGGTGGCCGAGCGGGTGCGCGGCATGCTCGACGAGGGCGGGGCGTGGGTGCACGTGGCAGCGATGACGCACCGGGGTGCCGACGGCGACGACCCGCTGCCCCTGCCGCGTCCGCCGTGGGACGACGTCGACGGGCTCGTCGCCTCCTACCTGGGACCGGTGCGCCGGGCGGGTGCCGGGACGCTGCCGACCGGGACGCGCGGCGGCGAGGAGGACGTCATGGTCGCGGCCGGCTACCGCGGCCCGCAGCGAGTCGTGGTGCCGCGAGGGGAGACGGTCACGCGGTCGGTCGACGACGTCGTGGACGCCGTGCTCTCGCTGTCGAGCTCCGCCCCGCACCTGTTCGGTGGGCGCCTCGAGGCCTTCGAGCGGGACCTGCGGGGGCTCCTCGGCCCGGGTCCGTTCGCCGAGCGCACACGGGACGTCGAGCTCGTCATCTGGCGGCCGTGACGGGACTCTCGCCCAGGTCGTCGCCCCGCGGTCGGTACACAGGGGACAATGGGCGCATGACTGAGCCCGATCCGACCCTTGTGCTGCCCGACGAGACCGGCGACGCCGACCGCGAGCGGGCGCTGCGCGCGGGCCTCACCGAGTACGAGCTCGAGGACGAGGACCTTGCCCTCCTGCACGCCGGCGACGTCGGCGAGCTGGGCGAGGAGCCGGTCGTCGTCTTCCCGGTGCTCGCCGTGGTCGGACGCCCGAACGTCGGCAAGTCGACCCTGGTGAACCGCATCCTCGGCCGCCGCGAGGCCGTCGTCGAGGACAAGCCGGGCGTCACCCGCGACCGCGTGAGCTACCCCGCCGACTGGTCGGGGAAGCGATTCACGCTGGTCGACACCGGCGGCTGGGAGGTCGACGTCGCCGGCATCGAGGCGCGCGTGGCCCAGCAGGCCGAGGTCGCCATCTCGCTGGCCGACGCCGTGATCTTCGTCGTCGACGCCACCGTCGGCGTCACCGAGACCGACACCCAGGTGGTCCGGCTGCTGCGCAAGGCCGGCAAGCCCGTCGTGCTGTGCGCCAACAAGGTCGACGGCCCGGCCGGCGAGGCCGACGCCGCCAACCTGTGGTCGCTCGGGCTGGGGGAGCCGTTCCCCGTCTCCGCCCTGCACGGCCGCGGCACCGGCGACCTGCTCGACGCCGCGATCGACGCGCTGCCCGAGGTCTCCGCGCACGGCACCCCGATCCCCGACGGCCCCCGCCGGGTCGCGCTGGTCGGCCGCCCCAACGTCGGCAAGTCCTCGCTGCTCAACAAGGTGCTCGGCGCCGAGCGCGTCGTCGTCGACTCCGTCGCGGGCACCACGCGCGACCCGGTCGACGAGCTGGTCGCGCTCAAGGGCAAGCCGTGGGTGTTCGTCGACACGGCCGGCATCCGTCGCCGCGTCCACCAGACGTCCGGCGCCGACTTCTACGCGTCTCTGCGCACCCAGGCCGCGATCGAGAAGGCCGAGGTGGCCGTCGTCCTGGTCGACGCGTCGGTGAAGCTGACCGAGCAGGACACGCGCGTGATCACGCAGGTCATCGAGGCGGGGCGCGCCCTGGTGATCGCGTACAACAAGTGGGACCTCATGGACGAGGACCGCCGCCCGTTCCTCGAGCGCGAGATCGAGCAGGACCTCGTGCAGGTCCAGTGGGCGCCGCGCGTGAACATCTCGGCGAAGACGGGCTGGCACACGGACCGCATGGTCCCCGCCCTCGAGCGCGCGCTGGACTCGTGGGACACCCGCATCTCCACCGGGCGCCTCAACGCGTTCCTGGGCGAGCTCGTCGCGGCACACCCGCACCCGCTGCGCGGCGGCAAGCAGCCCCGCATCCTGTTCGCGACGCAGGCGTCCACCCGGCCGCCGCGCTTCGTGATCTTCGCCACCGGATTCCTCGACCCCGGCTACCGCCGGTACATCGAGCGCCGCCTGCGCGAGACCTTCGGCTTCGAGGGCACGCCGATCTCGATCTCCGTCCGCGTGCGGGAGAAGCGCAAGCGGTGACCTCCGTCGGGCGGCGCCGGCCTCTCTTGAGGCTGGGGCTCCCGCGCGACCCGGCGGCGAGCAGCCACATCACCGGGTTCCTGGTGACCACGCTGGCCACGGTCATCCTGACGCGTCTGCTGCTGAGCCTCACGGGCTTCCCGCAGCTGGGCGGCGGGGGAGTGCACGTCTCGCACGTGCTGTGGGGCGGGCTGCTCATGGCTCTGGCATTCATCGTGCTGATGACGTTCCTCGGCCCCGTCGTGCGGCGGCTCGCCGTGCTGCTCGCGGGCGTGGGCTTCGGGCTGTTCATCGACGAGATCGGCAAGTTCGTCACCGCCGACTACGACTACTTCTGGGAGCCGACGGCGGCCCTGATCTACCTCGTGGTCATCGGCCTCGGCCTGTTCGCCGACGTGCTGCAGCGTCGGCACCCGCGCTCACCCGCCGAGTTCCTCGCGGCGGCCGCCGACCAGGCCGTCGCCGGCCTGGCGGGCGGCTTCAGCACCCGTGAGCGCACCCGCGCGCGCTGGTACCTGTCCCGCGCGGGCGACGCCCCGGGGGCCGACGAGGTCCGTGCGCTGCTCGACAGCGTCGAGCACGACGCGGCCGAGGTGCMCGACCCGATCGGCGCGACCACCCGGTGGATCGTCGACGCCTCCCGCTGGTTGGTCCGCGCCCGATGGGTGCCGTGGGTGACCGTCGGCGTACTCGTCGTGACCTCGGTGGTCACGCTTGCGCGCGGCGTCTACGGCTGGCGCGCGACCGACGACGAACCCACCTGGCTCGTCGTCGGCGTCCTGCTCAGCGGGCTGGCCTCGACCGCGTTCGCCGTGGTGGGACTGGTCCGCGTCCGCGCCGATCGCGAGGCCGGCTACCGCTGGTTCCGCCGCGCCGTGCTCGTGGCCCTGCTCGTCACCCAGATCTTCCTGTTCCGGCTCTCGCCGTGGGACGCCACCGTCGGGCTGCTGGTCGACCTCGTGATCCTCGCGGTCGTCGCCGCCGAGCTCGACGTGATCGCCGGTGACAGGACCACGTCGCCCGTGGGGTAGAGTTTCCGAGGCTCCTGCGGGGGCCGTTCGGGCTGTGGCGCAGCTTGGTAGCGCACTTGACTGGGGGTCAAGGGGTCGCAGGTTCAAATCCTGTCAGCCCGACAGTGAAAGCGCAGGTCAGGGGCTTCTGGGGTCATCCTAGCAAGCCCCTGACCTTCACTTTTTGGCCCGGCGGGAAACATCTCGGGAAATATCTCGCCGCGAATACGGGCGGACGTCCCCGGCCGCGGAGGGCTGACCACGATCGGATGGCCGCCGCCGAACCAATCGCGGGCGGACGTGGGGCTCGAGTCCTCGGCTTCTTGCGGCCCCGGTCGCTCGGCGCGGCCGGTGGCCACGTCGTCGGTGAATGACTTCACTTAGCTGCGATGCGCACCCACTGCACCCGCAGCAGACCGAACAGTCGACCCGTCAATCGATCCAGACAAGACAGCCGCCCTCGCCCGCCGTGTTGGGGTCACGCCTTCGGGTGCGCGAGCATCCAGCCGTAGATGTCGTCGCCGAACTGGCCCGAGTACGCCTCGTCCCAGCCGCCGTGCAGCAGGTTGTGGTCGTAGATCGTGAGCTTCGCCGTGTCCTCGGTGAACCCGCACTGCGAACGCAGGTCCCCGATCGGCTCGATGCTGCCCGCCGGGTCCACGGTGTCGTCGTCGGCGCTGTGGAACGCCCACACGGGGGCCGTCGCCATCGTGCAGCCGACGTCGTTGAACGCGGGCCGCCCGTCGCCGGCGATGGGCACCACAGCCGCGACCACGTGGTCGCCCGGGAACGCCCCGAGGTACTCCCACGCGCCGTAGGCGCCGCACGACAGTCCGGTCAGGTAGACCCGGTTCAGGTCCACGTTGTAGTGCTCCACGGCGTACGCGAGGAAGGCGTGCACCTCGCTCGGCGTCGTGCACCCCGACTCCGGCGGGTTGCCGAGGTCGTGCTGCTGCTGCATGAAGCAGGAGCCGCCGCGGTACTCCGGGCAGTCGATGGCCGGCAGGCCGCCGGGCGCGGGGACGTGCTGCGTGGACAGCACGACGAAGGGTCGGTCGGTCGGCCAGCCGCCGACGGCCTGGAACCGCGGGATGCCGGTGTTCTGCAGCCAGCCGAGCGCRTCGGCCGAGCCGTCCCCGTTCTCCCCGTAGCCGTTGAGCGCCACGAGCAGCGGCGACGCGGCGCCACCCGGCGAGTAGGACGGCGGCAGGTACTCGTAGTACCCCATGCCGCCGGCCGTCGCCTCGGGCGAGCCCAGGGGCCGGGGCGTCAGGTAGCGGGCCGAGTCGGTGCCGAGATAGGGCGCGACGACTCCGCACAGGTCGCTCGCGAATGTGGGCTGCGAGCCGACGACGCGGACGTCGACCGTCTGACCCTGACCGGTGTCGCGGTCGAACTGGTAGGTGTACCGGATGTTGCCGGCGTTCTTGGTGATGACGGCGCCTCGCGAGTCCCGTACCACGAGCGGCTGCCCGGACACCTGGTACACGCCCTGGTACATGCTGCCGCCGAGCGACCGGAAGGGCAGGTCCTTGGCGGTCTGGTTCCACGACACCGTGACGGGCGCGCGGCCGGGCACGGACCAGGTCTCGGTGTACGCGCTGGTGGCGGACCACCGCTCGAGACCGGTCTTCTTGTCGGCGCGGATCGTGAGGTTCGTCGTGCCCTCGCCGTGCACGTCGATCGGGTAGCCGCAGCCCCAGACCTGGTCGTCGTAGACGTCGGCATGCTTCTCGTGCGTCACCGGCCCGGCGTGGGCCGGGGTAGCAACGAAGAGCCCCGCCACCAGGACCGCGGCGCCGACGACGAGACGGGCGGGGCGCAGGCGGACCGGTGCGGACATGGTTGTGCTCCGATGGACGACGATGACGCGGAGTGACCAGCACCAGTGAACTCCTGGCTCCGGAACGCGGTCAACGCAAAACCGACAAATACGTCGAAACCGGTGACGCTGTTACCGAGGCTCGGGGGGGCAGATGCGGGGGTGCTCCCGCCACCGTTCGTCTAGATGTCCGAGACGCCAGACGTGACGCATGCCCAGGGCGTAGGCGGTCACACCAAGGCCGACCCCGAACACTTGCGTCGAGTCGACGTGAACATGTCGCGGAGCGACGACACCGAGCAGCAGACCCCATCCGAGTGCGGTCAGGCCGAGTACCACGGCGGCCATCGCCGCGATCCCGCTCCATTGGCCGCGGGTAGCCCGATCGCTGTGACCGACGCCTCGGTCCTCCGGAGCAGTTATCCCGACAGTGTGTCGATAAGATGGCGACACCATGTCGGGAAGACATGGTGTCGCGACCCATGGAGGAATTCCGTGTTTCTTGCCCTGCGCGAGCTTGCCTTCGCGCGTACACGCTTCGGCCTGATGGGCGCGGTCATCGCACTCATCGCGGTCTTGATGGTTCTACTGTCGGGCCTGTCCTCCGGCCTGGTGGTCGACGGCGTCTCCGGGTTGATGCGAAGCCCGATCGACGCCGTCGCGTTCTCGGAGGGCACGAAGGCCGACTCCGCTTTCACCCGCTCTGAGGTCACCACGGCCCAGGTGGAGGCGTGGGCGGCGCAAGACGACGTGGCCGATGCCGAGCTGCTCGGCACCTCGATCGTGAACGCCAAGAACGCTGACGGGAGCGCGCTCGACCTGACGTTGTTCGGCGTGGTTCCGGACGGCTTCGTCGCGCCCGACGCCGCGCAGGGCCGCCGGATCGCCGAGGCCGGTGAGGCCGTGCTCAGCTCGTCCGCGCGAGACGCGGGCGTCGCGCTCGGCGACGTGATCACCCTCGACCACCTGGGTACCAGGCTCACCGTGGTGGGCTTCACCGCCGACCAGCGGACCTTCGGGCACGTGGACATCGCGTTCGTCCCCCTGACCACCTGGCAGGAGGTGCACGCGGGAGCGACAACGGGCGCGCAGCCCGATCCTGGGGCGTATGACGTGGCCAGCGTCGTGGCTCTGCGCGGAGTGGACGGCAACACGCCGGACCTTGCTGCAGGCGACGCCGCGGCGAACACGTCCGCTCGTTCGATCGAGGACGCGTTCGACTCCTCGCCCGGCTACAGCGCCGAGCTGATGACCATGCAGCTGATCAAGGCCTTCCTGTACGCCATCTCGGCGCTGGTGGTCGGAGCGTTCTTCACGCTCTGGACGGTGCAGCGCACCCGTGAGCTCGCCGTGATGCGCGCCATGGGCGCCTCGACGCGGTTCCTGCTCTCCGACGGCGTCCTGCAGGCCGCCATCCTGCTGGCGGGCGCGCTGGCGGTGGGCGTGAGCGTCGGCCTGCTCTTCGGCGCACTCCTGGAGGGCACGGGCATGCCGTTCGCCCTGCAGGCCGGTCCCATCCTGGCGGGGGCCGGGCTGCTGCTCGGGCTCGGCCTGGCCGGCGCGGCCATCGCGACGGCTCGTATCGCCTCCATCGACCCTGTGACCGCGTTGGGAGAGAACCGATGACCACCACCACCACCACCACCACGAGCACCCGCACCGGGACCGGCCTGAGACTCACCGACGTCACGCTGACGTTCGGCGACGGGGACGACCAGGTCGCCGCACTTGACCACGTCGACCTCAGCGTTGCACCGGGCGAGCTGATCGCGATCGTCGGACCCTCCGGGGCCGGCAAGTCGAGCCTGCTGGCCGTCGCAGGGGGCCTGGCCCGGCCCACCTCCGGGGCGGTCGTCGTGGACGACACCGACCTGATCGGGCTGTCACCCCGCGCGCTAGCGGCGTTCCGGCGCGACCACCTCGGCTTCGTGTTCCAGTCCGGCAACCTCGTGCCGGCCCTCACGGCCCTCGACCAGCTGCGGCTGGTGGAGAAGATCACCGGCCGGCGCGCAGCCACGCCGCCGCAGGAGCTGCTCCGCGCCGTCGGCATGGACCAGCACGCGCGCCGTCGACCCGGACGACTCTCCGGTGGTGAGCGTCAGCGCGTCGGGATCGCACGCGCACTGGTCGCGTCTCCTTCGGTGCTGCTCGTCGACGAGCCCACGGCGGCCCTGGACCGGCGACGCAGCCACGAGATCGTCGAGGTGCTTGCTCGCCAGACGCACGAGTTCTCCGTCGCGACCGTCATGGTGACCCACGACCACGATGTGCTCGAGCACTGCGACCGCGTCCTGGAGATGATCGACGGGCAGCTGCGGTCCCTGTGACCCGTCCGACGCCCGGCGCACTCGACGCGACGGGCGTCGGCGGGGTCAGCCGAGCTCGAGCTGCCGCAGGTAGGGGTCCAGGAGGGATGCCGCCGCGGCGTAGGACCGTTCGAGGTCACCGTCCTGCTCCACGCGCCTCGACGCCGCGTTCACGAGGGCGTTGACCAGCTCGGTCGTGGTTGCCGGGTCTGAGGCGCCGAGCTCGACGAGGGCGTCGACCACGGGCGACAGGAGCCGGTCGTGGAACTCGCGCGAGTGGCGCGCCAGGTCCTCGGCCGGAGCCACGCCAGCGAGGGTGCGGGCCAGGGCGTGCTCGCCGTCCGCCACGAGCTCCAGGTTTGCCCGGACGAACGCCAGCACGCGTGCCCGCGGGCCGTCGGCGGAGGCGACCGCGGCGTCCAGGCGCTGCTGCCACCGCGGGAAGGAGTCCGCGACGACTGCCGCCAGCAGGTCCTCGCGCGACGCGTAGTACTGGTACACGCTCGACCGGGACAGCCCGGCCAGCGCACCCACCTCCGCTAGGGACGGCACCCGGTCCGGCTGCGCGGTCAGCAGGGCGCGGGCGGCCTCCAGCAGGGCCTGCTCCCGCGCGGCCCGGTGCTCGAGGACTGTCGGGGCATCGATCCGTGGCACGCCCCATCCTCTCAGTCGTCAGAGCAGCGGACCGGTGAGACCGCGCACCGCACCCAAAGGGGTGCCTGCGAAGAATGTCACCAGATTGGCGTGATGACCTACGTCGGTCTGCACCCAGCCCGACAGGAGTTGAGCACACAGGGACTGGTCGGCCTTCCGGCCTGCGGTCGTGTTGACCACGTCAACGGACCGGCCCGATCGGATTCGACGGACGAAGGAAGGTAAAACTGCAGATCAGACGCGCGCGCTCAACCGCGGGGACTGGCCGAAGCGCCTTTCGACAGAGCCACCTCCATGACTTGCGGAGCCCAAATTCGTTGACGCCGTCAGCGGGCCGTGTCGGCGAGGCAGGCTGACTGAGTCGACCGACGGCCCTGCCCGACTCGTGAAGAGGTCGCCTGGGCAGCGTCCAATGGGGCGCTGGTTGGGGTCACCACCGCGGCGCTCCAGTAGGTCGCGCTGCTTGCTCGACCAGGGCTACTCCATCATCGGGCTGGACGGAGTTGCGTCGGCACCGCTATCCGAGGCGGGTCCGACCTACCGATTGTCTTTGCGCGCTTGTCGCTGGGCACCTTGGGCCTGCGACGATGCGTCTCGCTTTGCCCCGCCGGAGGTCTGAGTGTGGCTGCGTGCCTCACCGGTTCCGAGCGTCCTGCCAGCTGCCGGCTCGCCCGCCGGACCCGTGGACCGGTTGGCGCGGGCGGCTGCGAGTCGCTCTTGCTTGAGGGTCTCGGCCGCTTCGCTCGCGAGCTTCTCGAGCAAGTGGCTGACGCGTGCGAGCGCGTCCTCGAAGACCTCKGCYTTCTGGGCKGCSCGGGTGTTCTTCGGGCGSGAMKYRCCTCGGCCGCCGTGCTCTTCGACWCCSGCGCTSGCYTGYCGRCGRTAGTTCTTCTGGTGCTTCTTSCGMGCSCGKCGAATSCGYGAGTGCAGYCTGATCAGSKSGTCCTCGTCGAGCTCGKYCATGCGMGCCGGCTCGGTCTCGCGGATCAGGTCGCGCTCCTGCCCGTTCAATGCGCTGAGCAGTTCATCCACCGTGTTCTCCGATCCGACGGACTTCACCGGGCTTGCATCCGCTTCGACCGTAGACCAGATGCGCACACTCAGCCCCCCGGCTGCCCCGGTCGGTAGTGTCGCCAGCACGAGATGCTCACGGGGGAGGTCCGACGGTGGTCCAGCCGGTGAACCGATGAGTGGGGGCGACGCAGACCATGTCGCGGCCATCCAGGCCGAGGCGCGCGGGCTCGAACGGGGAGCCATCGTCGGGTCGATCATCGGTGCGGCGGTGCTGGGTGCGCTCGCCCTGGGTTGGGGTATCGCCGCGCAGTCACGGGTGCTGATCTTCGACGGGGCGTTCGTCGCCCTGGGAATCGTCCTGTCTGTGCTGTCGCTCATGGCCTCGCGGGCGGCAAGTGCGAAGCCAACTGCCCAGTTCCCCTTCGGCAAGCAGGCGATCACACCCATAGCCATCGCGATCCAGGGTGCTGCTCTGCTAGGGACGCTGATCTACGCGGCCGCCGATGCCATCGCGATCATCGTCGACGGTGGGTCGGACGTCTCCGCCGGGACGGTGGTGGCGTACGGCCTGGTCACCATGACGTGCTCGTTCGTGCTCGCCCGCTGGCTCGCGCGCCGCGCGCCGGACTCGGACCTGGTCGGCGCAGAGGTCGCACAGTGGCGCGCGGGCGCCTTGCTGAGTCTGGTCTATGCCGCCGGCGCCGCCGTTGCGCTGCTGCTGGCCGCCTGGTCGCTGCACTCGGTCGTGCGCTACGTCGACCCTGGCCTGGTCCTGCTGGCCTGTGTCGTGCTGGCCCCGATACCGATCCGCCTGCTGCGAGCGGCGGGGCGTGAGCTTCTTGAGGCCGCGCCCCCGCCCGAGGTATCTGACGCGATGGGCGCAGCCATCCAGGAAGTGCGGCTTGAGTTCGACCTACCGGAGCCGGTCGTGCGAGCCACGAAGCTCGGTGAACGGTTGTACGTCGAGGTGGACTTCCTGGTCCCGGCGGGTGTGTGGGACGTGACCGGCGAGGACCGCGTGCGCCGTGCCCTGATCAATCGGCTCCTGTCCCTCGGGTACGAGCTGTGGGCGAACGTCGAGCTGACCACAGATCCGAATCTGACCGTCTGACCCGATGGCCCTACCGGGTGAAGGAGATCGCGAGCTCGGCGAGCAGGCGCGCGCCGAACCCCGTGCAGCCGCGCGGCCGCCACCCGCCGGCCGGATCGGCCAGCGCGGTGCCGGCGATGTCGAGGTGAGCCCACGGGGTGCCATCGACAAACTCCTCGAGGAAGAGTCCCGCGGTGATCGCTCCCGCGTTGGGTCCACCGAGGTTGGAGATGTCGGCGACGTGGCTGTCGAGCTGAGGTCGGTAGGCGCGTTCCAGGGGGAGCTGCCAGGCGCGCTCGTCGGTTGCGGCCGCGGCGTCGAGGACCTGGTTGACGACGCGTGGGTCGTTGCCCATGACGCCCGCCACGAGGGTGCCAAGTGCGCGCATGCTGGCGCCGGTCAGGGTGGCGATGTCGATGATGGCGTCCGGCTTCTGCTCGACGGCCATCACCAGGGCGTCCATCATCACGAGGCGGCCTTCGGCATCGGTGTTGGCGACCTCGACGGTCTTGCCGTTGCGCGCGGTCAGGACGTCACCCATCTTGAGGGCGGACCCGGAAGGCATATTGTCCGTGCACATCAGGTATCCGGTGACGCTGGTGTGGCAGCCGAGCGCGGGCAGCGTGAGCATCGCGGCGAGCAGCGCGCCTGCTCCCGACATGTCGTTCTTCATCGCGGCGTGGATGCCGTCGGCGGGCTTGAGGCTGATGCCGCCGGAGTCGTACATGATCCCCTTGCCGACCCAGGCCATCGAGCCCGTCGGTGAGTCCGGGGTGTAGGTGAGCTTGACCATCCGGGGTTCGTCGTAGCTGCCGCCGTTGACGCCCATGATCCCGCCGCAACGCAGCTCGAGGAGCTGGTCGCGGTCGAAGGTCTGCACGAGAAGCCCGGCCTGCGTTCCGAGCTTGTCGGCGACCTCGGCCATCCGCTCGGCGGTCAGATGCGCTGGTGGGCAGTTGGCGAGATCACGCGAGATGCAGGTGGCCCGGGCCAGGGTCGCGCCACGCTCCGCGGCCGCCGCGGCCTGCTCGAGCAGGTCGGCCGCGGCGACCAACGTCACCTGCTGGAGAGGCACCCCGACCGGTGCGCGCAGCGCCGTGAACTCGTAACGGGCGAGGATGATCCCCTCGACCGCCGCGGTGAACCAGTCCGGTGGCACCGCCGGGCCGGTGAGGGTGTCGAGGCGCAGGGCGAGCCGTGCGTGGCCGGCCGCGGCGAGCGCGAACGCCGCCGCCACGTCGCGCATCGCGGCGTTCGACAGAGTCGCAGGATCGCCGATGCCGACGGCGATCTGGAGCGGCACGCCGGGCAGGAGCAGGGTCGTCCCGCGAGAGCCGACGAAGCCTGCGGCGGCGAGGGTCTCGCGGGACGGCAGTCCCTCAGGAATGACGCCGATCTCCGCGACGAGCACAGCGACGACGACGTCCGCGCTGGCGGTAGCCGCGACAACGACCCGGGGCTGACGGGTCGCGGACGGGACCGGATCGAAGTCGGATGGAACGGCAACGGCGCGGCTCACCAGTGTCTCCACAAGTCGGGCCTATCGACCCAGCGGCATGCGTGCCTGACAGTGATCAAGGTTCCTCCCGATTTCGAGGGTGCCACAGTGTGTAAGCAACCGGCGACCTTCGCTTGCCTGACGCCAACGTGACTGGGAGGGACATCCGTGGACGACGCGACGATCAGCCTGCTCATCCTGGCCGCAGTGATCGTCCTGTTCATCTGGAACCGGCTGCCGGTCGGCGTGGTCGCGATCTTCGCGTCCTTGAGTTTGTACGCGACCGGGGTGCTGACGGTTCAGGACGCTCTGTCCGGGTTCGGCGATCTGGTCGTGATCTTCATTGCCTCGCTGTTCGTGGTCAGCGAGGGGATCGACTCGGCCGGGGTGACGACCTGGGCGGGGCGCTGGCTGCTGTCCGTCATCGGTGATCGCCCGAGGGTGGCACTCGTCGCGGTGATGGCGATGGCCGCGGTGATGAGCGCCCTCATCACGCTGAACGGCGCCGCCGCGGCACTGATCCCCATGGTGATCGTGATTGCGTTGCGGTTGGGCCTGCCTCCCGCGCGCATGCTGATGCCGATGGCGTTCGCCGGCAGCGCCGGGTCCCTGCTCATCCTGACCGCATCCCCGGTCAACGTCCTCGTCGCCGGCGCCGCCCAGCAGGCCGGCACCTCCGGCTTCTCGTTCTTCTCCTTCTCGATCGTCGGGGTGCCCATCGTGATCGTCACGATCGCCCTGGCCGCGTTCCTCGCTCCGCGAGTGCTGCCCGGGCGGGTCTCCTCGACGCAACCGCCGGACCTGAGCCGGTACGGGGAGACCATCGCGGAGCACTACGAGCTCGTCGACGGCTTCTTCCGCCTTCGGATCCGCGCCCAGTCCCCCCTGGTGGGCTCACCCCACGACGGACTGGGGCTGCGACTCGACGACGGTGTCCAGCTCATCGCGGTACAGCGGGGGCCCGATCCGGTAGTAGGCAAGACCCTGCTGGAGGCCGACGACGTCCTGGTTGTGACCGGCCCTGCGGACGCCGTGGGCCGTCTCGTGGTCGACCTCGTGCTTGCGGTGGCCATGCGCCCGGTGACATYGACGACAGGAGAGCTCATCTCCCGCGAGGTGGGCGTGGTCGAGCTCGTCGTGCCACCTCGCTCCCCACTGGTGGGAGAGACGATGTTCCCGGGCATGGCCCGCGGTCCCCAGCTCGTCATCCTCGCGATCCGACGGCGGGGCCGTGAACGCGGCGCTGAGCACACCGTCATCGAGGAAGGCGACTCCCTCCTCGTGCACGGGGCCTGGGCCGTCGTCGACGAGCTCGTCGAGCATCGCGACGTCCTGGTCGTGAACTCGCCCGACCTGGTGCGACGTCAGACCGTGCCGCTCGGGGCCAAGGCCGGCACCGCGATCGCCATCCTGGCCGTGATGATCGTCCTGCTCGCCGCGAACCTCGTGCCACCGGCGGTCGCCGGACTCGGCGCCGCCGCGGCCATGGTGCTGTTCCGTGTCATCTCCAGCGGTCAGGCCTACCGCGCTGTCTCCTGGCAGACCGTCGTCCTGATCGGGGGACTGATCCCGCTATCCACCGCGATCGAGACCAGCGGAGCCGCGGACCGCATCGCCGAACAGCTCATCGCGGTCGTCGGCTCCGGACACCCGCTACTCGTCCTGGTTGCACTGTTCGTGCTCACCGCCGCTTTGGGCCAGTTCATCTCCAACACCGCAACCGTGTTGATCGTCATCCCGATCGCCCTCGCAGCCGCCCACGAGTCCGCGGTCTCACCACTACCGATCCTGATGACCGTCGCCGTCGCCGGCGCCGCGTCATTCCTGACCCCCGTGGCGACCCCAGCCAACATGATGGTTCTGAGTCCCGGGGGGTACCGGTTCGGCGACTACTGGCGACTCGGCCTGCCCCTGCTCGTGAGCTGGCTCATTCTCGCGCTGGCGATTATCCCGGTCGTCTGGCCGCTGTAACGCACCCGATGCACCCAGCTTTCGAACCTGTTCCGCCAACGTCTCGCAGTCGTAGGAGAACCCGATGAATCCAGTGCTCGCCTTCACGGTCGTCATGCTGGTCTGGACGATCAGCGACTTCGTGGCGAAGAAGACGAAGTCACTGCTCTCGTCGCTGTTCGTCGCCTCGATCATCTTCCTGATCGGCTTCCTCACAGGTCTGTTCCCACACGACCTGCTCACCGCCTCATCGCTGCTCGCGTTGGCCGGTGTGGTCGTCGGCTTCATCATCGTCCACCTCGGYACGATGATCAGCCTGGACGACTTCAAGAAGCAGTGGAGAACCTTCCTGATCGGCGTTGCCACGGTGGTGGGCATCGGGATCGCGCTCTACGTCGCGAGCCTGATCTTCGGTGGCCAGATCTCAGGGTCCGTCCAGGACGGCTACGCCCAGGCCCGGGACTTCGTGATCGCGGGCACCGGCGCCCTCAGCGGCGGCGCGATCTCGGTGGTCCTGGTCCAAGAGGCAGCCCTCGGCGTCGGCCTGACCAGCGTGGCGATCTTCCCCGTCCTGATCGCGGCGCTGCAGGGACTGATCGGATTCCCGTTGACGTCGATCATCCTCAAGCGGGAAGCGGCACGGTTGAAGGTCGAGTACCGGGAGGGCAACCTCACGCCCGCCGAGACAATCGAAGCCGAGGCGACAGCAACGTCCCACCTTCCCGCAGCGCTGACCACGACCGCCGGAACGCTTTTCGTCGTCGGCGTCACGGTCCTGGTGAGCATCGGGATCAACAACCTCACCGACGGCGTCCTGAACACATTCGTCGTCGCGCTCCTGCTCGGCATCGCCCTGCGCACGCTCGGCGTCTTCAAACCATCAGTGCTCGGCGGCATCGACTCCCTCGGACTGATGATGATCGCAATCATGATCCTCATCTTCGGACCGCTCGCGACGATCGAACCGTCCGACGTCTCCGCGC
>NZ_JBFULZ010000072.1:0-18426 GCF_054049635.1 Cellulomonas sp. P5_C6
GGCCCCGCGGCGCGCTCGCGCGCGACGGCTGCGGGGCTCTGCTCGGTCACGCCTCACGGTACCCCGCAGCGCACCCCCGGCCGGAACGGGCAGCGCCACCCGCGGAGCCGCGCACAGCCCCGCTGACCTGCACACCCGTCCCCGGGCAGCGTCATCGGACGTTCCGCGTGCGTTCTCCCACAGAATGCTGCACCCGACGTCGGAGTGCGGTTGTATGACAACAGGCCCGTGCACGGGCCGGAGGACCAAGGTCCCCCGGCGGCGCGAGAGCCCGACGCAAGGCTGGCACCGGACCGGCGGAGACCGCCGGGAGGACGACTGGGGAGCGCGCATGACCACGACGACGTCGGCAAGCAGCACGTGGCGGACCGGGAGCGGGGAGGCGATCGACTCCGAGACCCTGGCCCGGATCGACCAGTGGTGGCGGGCCGCGAACTACCTCTCCGTCGGCCAGATCTACCTGCTGGACAACCCGCTGCTGCGTGAGCCGCTGACCCGCGACCACGTGAAGCCGCGCCTGCTCGGCCACTGGGGCACCACGCCGGGCCTCAACTTCCTCTACGCGCACCTCAACCGCGMGATCAAGGAGCGCGAGCAGTCGACGATCTACGTGACCGGCCCCGGCCACGGCGGTCCGGGCCTGGTCGCCAGCGCCTACCTCGACGGCACGTACTCCGAGTACTACTCGGACATCACCGAGGACACCGAGGGCATCCACCGGCTGTTCCGGCAGTTCTCGTTCCCCGGCGGCATCCCCAGCCACGTGGCCCCCGAGACGCCGGGGTCGATCCACGAGGGCGGGGAGCTGGGCTACGCGCTCAGCCACGCGTACGGCGCCGCGTTCGACAACCCGGACCTGCTGGTCGCGACGGTCGTCGGCGACGGGGAGGCCGAGACCGGCCCGCTGGCCACCAGCTGGCACTCCAACAAGTTCGTCAACCCGGAGAAGGACGGGGTCGTCCTGCCGATCCTGCACCTCAACGGCTACAAGATCGCCAACCCCACCGTGCTGGCGCGCATCAGCGACCACGAGCTCGAGTCGCTCATGGTGGGCTACGGGCACAAGCCGCACATGTTCGTCGCGGGCTTCGACGACGAGACGCACGAGGACGTCCACCGCCGGTTCGCGACGCTGCTGGACGAGGTGCTCGACGAGATCGCGGAGATCAAGCGCAGCGCCCACGCGGGCAACGAGCAGCGACCGCAGTGGCCCATGATCGTGTTCCGCACCCCCAAGGGCTGGACCGGGCCGGACTACATCGACGGCAAGAAGACCACGGGCTCGTGGCGCGCCCACCAGGTGCCGCTGGCCAACGCCCGGGACACCCCCGAGCACCTCGACGTGCTGCGCCAGTGGCTGGAGTCGTACCGGGTCAACGAGCTGTTCGACGACGGCGGCCGGCTGCACGACGACATCCGGGAGCTCGCGCCCGCGGGCCACCTGCGGATGAGCGACAACCCCAACGCGAACGGCGGTGCGCTGCTCAAGGACCTGCGCCTGCCGGACTTCCGCAAGTACGCGGTCGACGTCCCGGTGCCGGCCGGCTCGATCAGCGAGGCCCCGCGCGTGCTGGGCGACTGGCTGACCGACGTGATCCGGCTCAACCCCGACAACTTCCGGATCTTCGGGCCGGACGAGACGGCGTCGAACCGGCTGCAGTCGGTGTTCGCGGTGACGGACAAGCAGTGGAACGCGGACTTCTTCGGGCCCGAGGTCGACGAGCACCTGGCCCGCGCGGGCCGGGTGCTCGAGATGCTCAGCGAGCACCAGTGCCAGGGCTGGCTCGAGGGGTACCTGCTGACCGGCCRCCACKGGCTGTTCAACTGCTACGAGGCGTTCATCCACATCATCGACTCGATGTTCAACCAGCACGCCAAGTGGCTGAAGGTCACCAACGACATCCCGTGGCGCCGGCCCATCGCGAGCCTGAACTACCTGCTGTCCAGCCACGTCTGGCGCCAGGACCACAACGGGTTCAGCCACCAGGACCCCGGGTTCATCGACCACGTGGTCAACAAGAAGGCCGACGTCATCCGGGTGTACCTGCCGCCGGACGCCAACACGCTCCTGTCGACGTACGACCACTGCCTGCGCAGCCGGCAGTACGTCAACGTCGTCGTCGCGGGCAAGCAGCCGGCGCCCAACTTCCTGACCATGGACCAGGCGATCGCGCACTGCACGCGCGGCCTGGGCATCTGGGACTGGGCGGGCACGGAGGTGCCGGGCGACAAGCCCGACGTCGTCCTGGGCTGCGCGGGCGACGTGCCCACGCTCGAGGTCCTGGCGGCGGCGGACATCCTGCGGCGCGAGCTGCCGGACCTCAAGGTGCGCGTGATCAACGTGGTCGACCTCATGCGGCTGCAGGACGCGCGGGAGCACCCGCACGGGCTGTCGGACGCGCAGTTCGACGGGCTCTTCACCGAGGACAAGCCGGTGATCTTCGCCTACCACGGGTACCCGTGGCTGATCCACCGGCTCACCTACCGCCGGCACGGGCACAACAACATCCACGTGCGCGGGTACAAGGAGGAGGGCACGACGACGACGCCGTTCGACATGGTCATGCTCAACGACCTCGACCGGTTCCACCTCGTCATCGACGTCATCGACAACGTGCCGCACCTGCGCACGGCCCAGGCCAACCTGCGGCAGAAGATGGTCGACGAGCGGCTGCGGGCCCGCGAGTACACGCGTGCGCACGGCGACGACCTGCCCGAGGTCCGCGACTGGGTGTGGCCCGACGCGCAGGACGCTGCGGACGAGGGACAGGTGGCCGCCACGATCGCGACGGGCGGCGACAACGAGTAGCAGGACGCAGGCCGTGGGGCGACGTCGCCCCACGGCACCGTTCGACCGTCCATCGTTCAGGAGAAGCCCACCGTGGCCCGCAGCATCTACGTGACCTCCCCCGAGGGGGACTCCGGCAAGTCCATGATCGCGCTCGGGCTGGTCGACCTCCTCGCTCGCACCGTCAAGCGGGTGGGGGTGTTCCGTCCGGTCGCCCGCTCGACGGACGTGCGCGACTACGTCCTCGAGCTGCTGCTGCAGCACGACGGCGTCGACCTGACGTACGACGAGTGCGTCGGGGTGACGTACCAGCAGGTCCTCGACGACCCCGAGCAGGCGCTCGCGCAGATCGTGTCGCGGTACCACGACGTCGAGCGGCGCTGCGACGCGGTCGTGGTCGTCGGCACCGACTACACCGACGTGGCGGGCCCGACGGAGCTGGCGTACAACGCCCGGATCGCGGCCAACCTGGGCGCACCCGTGGTGCTGGTCATCAATGGGGGCCATCGCAAGCCCGCGGTCGTCGCGCAGGTGGCGGACGTCGTGGTGACCGAGATGACGGCCAACCACGCCCAGGTGATCGCGGTGGTCGCCAACCGGTGCGCGCCGGGCACGGTCAGCGGCGTCCGCGACGCCCTCCGGGCCGGGACCGGGCTGCCCGCGTGGGCCGTCCCCGAGAACCCGCTGCTCACCGCGCCGACGGTCCGGCAGCTGACCGACGCCGTGCACGGCACGCTCATCGCGGGCGACGAGTCGCTGCTGTCGCGCGAGGTCCTCGACGTGCTGGTCGGCGCGATGTCCGTGGAGCACCTGCTGGGCCGGCTCGCCGACGGCGCGGTCGTCATCACCCCCGGCGACCGCTCGGACGTGCTGCTCGGGCTGCTGGTCGCACACCAGGCCGAGGGCTTCCCGTCGCTCGCGGGGATCATCCTCAACGGCGGCTTCCGGCCGGCTCCCCTGATCGCGCGGCTGGTCGAGGGCCTGGGCAGCAGGCTGCCGATCATCAGCACCGAGCTGGGCACGTTCCGGTCCGCGAGCGCGGCGGCGGACACCCACGGGAGCCTGACCGCGGACTCGCAGCGCAAGGTCGACACCGCGCTGTCGCTGTTCGAGCAGCACGTCGACGGCGCGGCGGTGCTGGCCGCGCTGGACGTCGAGCGGCCCGAGGTGGTCACGCCGCTCATGTTCGAGTTCGCGCTGCTGGACCGGGCGCGCGCCGACCGCAAGCACGTGGTGCTGCCCGAGGGCGGCGACGACCGGATCCTGCGCGCAGCGTCGACCCTGCTGCAGCGCGGCGTCGCCGACATCACGATCCTGGGCGAGGAGCCGGCCATCCGGGCCCGTGCGACCGAGCTGGGCCTGGACCTGGACGCCGCGTCGATCATCGACCCGCACGCCAAYGACCTGCTCGAGCGCTTCGCCGCCGAGTACACCGAGATGCGCAAGCACAAGGGCATGACCGTCGAGCGGGCGCGGGAGATCGTCACGTCGGTCTCGTACTTCGGCACGATGATGGTCCAGCTCGGGCTGGCCGACGGCATGGTCTCGGGGGCGGCGCACACCACGGCGCACACCATCAAGCCGTCGTTCGAGATCATCAAGACGGCGCCGGGCGTCTCCAGCGTGTCGAGCGCGTTCCTCATGTGCCTCGAGGACCGGGTGCTGGTCTACGCGGACTGCGCGGTGATCCCGGACCCGACGGCCGAGCAGCTGGCGGACATCGCGATCTCGTCGGCCGGCACCGCGGCGCAGTTCGGCATCGAGCCGCGGATCGCGATGCTGTCCTACTCCACGGGCGAGTCCGGCTCGGGTGCCGACGTGGAGAAGGTCCGGGCCGCGACCGCGCTGGTCCGCGAGCGCCGACCCGACCTGTCCGTGGAGGGCCCCATCCAGTACGACGCCGCCGTCGACGCCTCCGTGGCCAAGACGAAGATGCCGGACTCGGCGGTGGCCGGGCGGGCGACCGTGTTCGTCTTCCCCGACCTCAACACCGGCAACAACACCTACAAGGCCGTGCAGCGCTCCGCCGGCGCCGTTGCCATCGGCCCCGTCCTGCAGGGCCTGCGCAAGCCGGTCAACGACCTGTCGCGCGGCGCGCTGGTGCAGGACATCGTCAACACGGTCGCGATCACGGCCATCCAGGCGCAAGCGGAGGAGCCCTCGTGAACCCCACCAGCCCGCACACCGGGGCCGACGTGCTCGGCGCGCACGGCAGCGTGCTCGTCGTGAACTCGGGCTCGTCGTCCATCAAGTACCAGCTGGTCGACCCGGTCGCCGGCGAGGCGATCGCGTCCGGCATCGTCGAGCGGATCGGCGAGGACGAGGGCTCGGTCCGGCACACGTACGGCGGCAGCACGACCGAGCGCTCCGACCCGGTCGCCGACCACGGCGCGGGCCTGCGGGCGGTGCTGGCGCTCTTCGACGAGGTCGGGCCCGACCTCACGCAGGCGCACGTGGTCGCCGTCGGCCACCGGGTCGTGCACGGCGGCTCGGTGTTCGGCGCGCCCGTGATCGTGGACGACGCCGTCATCGCGCAGATCGACGCGCTGTCGCCGCTGGCGCCGCTGCACAACCCGCCCAACCTCACGGGCATCCAGGTGGCGCGCGAGCTCCTGCCCGACGTGCCGCACGTCGTCGTCTTCGACACCGCGTTCTTCCGCACCCTGCCCGACGCCGCCGCGACGTACGCGATCGACCGGGAGGTCGCCGAGGCGTACGGGGTCCGGCGCTACGGGTTCCACGGGACGTCGCACCAGTACGTGTCCGGCAAGGTCGCGCGCGTGCTGGGCCGGCGGCCCGAGGAGCTCAACCAGATCGTGCTCCACCTGGGCAACGGCGCCTCGGCGTCGGCCGTCCGCGGGGGCGTCGCCGTCGAGACGTCGATGGGCATGACGCCGCTGGAGGGACTGGTCATGGGCACCCGGTCCGGCGACATCGACGCGGCCGTGCTGATCCACCTGCAGCGCAACGCGGGGCTGTCGGTCGACGACGTCGACGACCTGCTGAACCGCCGCTCGGGGCTCAAGGGCCTCTCGGGCGAGAACGACTTCCGCGAGCTGCACAAGCTCGTCGAGGCCGGCGACGAGGGCGCCACGCTGGCGCTCGACGTGTACCTGCACCGGCTGCGCAAGTACATCGGCGCGTACCACGCGGTCCTGGGCAGGGTCGACGTCATCACGTTCACCGCCGGCGTCGGGGAGAACGACGACATCGTCCGCGCCCGCGCGCTCGAGGGGCTCGAAGCCCTGGGGATCGCGGTCGACCCGGAGCGCAACGCGGGGCGCAAGAAGGAGCCGACGATCATCTCCCCGGACTGGACCAGCACCCTGGTCATGGTCGTGCCGACCAACGAAGAGCTCGCGATCGCGCGCCAGGCGGTCGCCACGATCGAGGCAGCCGGCTTCGAGGGCACCAGCGACGAGTCGGACCCGGCGCCGGCCGCGGCGGGCCACGCCTGACGGGCTACGGCAGGCGGAACGCCTTCATCGCCCGCAGCGCCCCGGTGTAGACCCGCGGCCACGTCTCGGTCCCCAGGTCGAAGAGCCGGTGCAGGCCGACGCCGGGCCCGCCCAGGATGCCGTGCACGCCGTGCTGGACGGCCACCGTCTGCAACCGGGTGGTCTCCCACAGGCCCTCGCGCCCGTGCCGGCTGCCGATGCCCGACGCGCCGACCCCGCCCTGCGGGGCACCGACGGCACCCCACGTGGCGACGTAGCCCTCGTTGACGTTCACGGACCCGGAGCGCACGCGCGCCGCCAGCGCCGCGCCCCGGCGGGTGTCCGCGGTCCACACGCTGGCGTTGAGACCGAACTCGGTGTCGTTCATGGCGGCGATCGCCTCGTCGTCGGAGGCCACCCGGTAGATGGCCACCACCGGGCCGAACGTCTCCTCGCGGGCCAGCCGCGCCTCGTTCGGGACGTCCGTCAGGATCGTGGGCTCGTAGAACCAGGGGCCCAGGTCGCTGCGGTGCACCCCGCCCGCCAGCACGGTCGCGCCGTGCCCGACGGCGTCCTCGACGTGCTCGACCACCGTGGCCAGCTGCGACGCCGACGTGAGCGAGCCGACGTCCGACCGGTAGTCCAGCCCGGACCCGAGCCGCAGTGCGCGCGTGCGCCGGACGAAGGCCGCGGTGAACGCCTCGGCCACGTCCTCGTGCACGTAGATCCGCTCGATGCTCACGCAGACCTGGCCGGTGCCGACGAAGCACGCCCGCACCGCTCCCTCGGCGGCGACCTCGACGTCGACGTCCTCGGCCACGTACATCGGGTTCTTGCCGCCCAGCTCGAGGGTGGCCGGCACCAGCCGCTGCCCCGCCTGCGCGGCCACGATCCGGCCCGTGCGGGTCGACCCGGTGAAGCTGACGTGGTCGACGTGCTCGATGACCGCGGCGCCGACCGTCGGACCGTCACCCACGACGACCTGGAGCAGCCCGTCGGGGAGCCCGGCCTCCTCCAGCAGCTCCGCGGCCCACAGCGACGTGAGCGCGGTCTGCGGGTCGGGCCGCAGGATGACGGCGTTGCCGGCGACCAGCGCGGGCAGGACGTCGCCGATCGTGAGGGTCAGCGGGAAGTTCCAGGGTGCGATGATCCCGACGACGCCGACGGGGTGCCGCTGCACGCGCGTGGTCGTCAGGCCGGGGATCAGGCTCGGGACCCGGCGGGGGGCGAGGTAGCGGCCGGCGCGCACGGCGTAGTGCCGCGACACGTTGGCGATGTCGCAGACCTCCTCGAACGCCGAGACCCGCGCCTTGCCGGCCTCGATCTGGATGAGGTCGAGCACGTCGCTCTGCCGCTCGAGCACGAGGTCGTGCACGCGGGACAGGACGGCGGTCCGGTCCCGCAGCGGACGCGCGGCCCACAGCCGCTGGGCGGCCCGGGCCACCTTGGCGGCGCGCGCGACGTCGTCCGGCGTGGACAGCGGGATCGCGGCGATCGGCCCACCCGTGAACGGCGCGTGCGACGTGAACACGGCCGCGCCGGGAGACGCGACGACGCGCCTCAGCAGCGGGCGGACGTCGTCCGGCTCGAGCACGTACGTCGCGAGCGGGTCGGTCTCGGGGTCGTGCAGCTCTGTGTGTCCCGGGTCGTGCGCCATAGGGCGAGGGTACGCGCGGCGGCTGGGGAAAACCGGCCGCCACGGCCCCCGCGCGAGTCGCGACTACACGCCGAGGGTCTGGGCCACGTCCGCGTGCAGCAGGCCGATGACCGCCGCCCGCCCCTCTGCCGCCGACGGAGCCGCGAGCGCGGCGRCCGCCATGGTCGCGCACTCCGCGGTCGTGTGGTGCCGCAGCGCGTACCGGACCGCGGGGACGGCACCCGCCGACATCGACAGGCTGGTCACCCCGAGCCCCACGAGCACCAGCGCGAGCACGGGGTCCGACGCCGACTCGCCGCACACCCCGACGGGCTTGCGCGCCCGCCGGCCGGCCTGCGCCGTGGCGTCGACCAGGTCGAGCACGGCGGGCTGCCACGGGTCCAGCAGGTCCGCCAGCTCGCCACGGAGGCGGTCGGTGGCCATCGTGTACTGGGCCAGGTCGTTGGTGCCCAGGGAGACGAAGTCGACCTCGGCGAGGATCTCGTCGGCGCGCAGGGCAGCCGCGGGCACCTCGATCATCACGCCCACCGTGGCGACGCCGGCGTCGCGCGCCCGGGTCGCGAACGCGCGGGCCTCCGCGGCGGTCGCGATCATCGGCGCCATGACCCACGGCGTCGTCCCGGTCTCGGCCTGAGCCGTGGCCAGCGCGCCGAGCTGCGTGTCGAGCAGCTCGGGGTGGGTACGGACCAGCCGGTACCCACGGACGCCCAGGGCGGGGTTCTCCTCGTCCGGCTGGGTGGCGAAGGCCAGGGGCTTGTCGGYGCCGGCGTCGAGCGTGCGGACCACGACCTTGCGGTCGCCGAACGAGCGCAGCACCTTCGCGTAGACCGCCGCCTGCGCGCCGTGCGCCGGGGCCGTGGTGCTCTCCAGGAACAGCACCTCGGTGCGGAACAGGCCGACGCCCTCGACCGCGCCGCCGGAGACGCGCGCGGCATCCTCCGCCGTCCCGATGTTGGCCAGCAGCGCCACCGCGTGCCCGTCCGCGGTGCCGCCGGGGTCGGTGTCCGACTCCAGCGCAGTCTCCACGGCGGCCCGACGGTCGAGCTCGGCGCGCAGCTCGTCGTCCGGGTCGACGGTCAGGGTGCCGTCCCCCGCGTCGACAGCCACGACGGTCCCGTCGGCCAGACCGGTCGCGCCGGCCACGCGCACGATGCACGGCAGTCCCAGCTGCCCGGCGATGATCGCGGTGTGGCCGGTCGGGCCGCCCAGCTCCGTGACGATCGCGAGCACGTTGGCCAGGTCCAGCGCGGCGGTGTCGGCCGGCGCCAGGTCCTTCGCGACGACCACCGAGGGCCGGTCCAGGGACGGCACCCCGGGCGCCGGCAGCCCCATCGCCTYCGCCACGACGCGGTCCCGCACCGAGCGCAGGTCGGTGACCCGCTCGGCGAGGTAGCCGCCGGCCTGCTGGAACATCGTCGCGAACATCTCGACGACGCCGTCGATCGCGCTGACCACCGGCTCGCCCGCATCGATGCGCGTGAGCACGCCGCTGCGCAGCGCCTTGTCGTCGGCCATCTGCGCCGTCGCCGCGAGGACGTCCTTCACCGTGCCCGTGGACCGCGCCGACTGCTCCCGCAGCGCCACGGCCACCTCGGTGAAGGCGGACTCGACCACGGCGTGCGCGGTCGCGGTGTCGGCCGGGACGCCGTCGACCAGCAGGGGCGCGTCGGGCTCGACGTGGGGCGCGGGCCGCACCTGCGCGACGGGTCCGACGATCGCCCGTCGTCCGACGCCGACGCCCTGGAGCACGTGCGGGGCGCCGACTGCGGGGGCGGTCATGAYGCCTCCTCCGCGTCCAGGTCGGTGGCCAGCAGGTCGACCAGGCCGTCGAGCGCCGCGTCGGCGTCGTCCCCCTCGGCGGAGAGCGTGACCTCCTCGCCGCTGGGGACTCCGAGCGACATGACGAACAGGATGCTGCCGGCGTCGACCGGCTCACCGCCCGGCCGGGCGATGGTGACCGGCAGCCCGGTCTCGGCGACGGCCTGGGTGAAGAGCATCGCGGGGCGGGCGTGCAGGCCGACGCGGGAGGCGACGACGACGGTGCGAGAAGGCATGACGATCTCCGATCTGGGGCCGGCGACGATGCCGGGCGAGGGACGGGTCAGGCGGCCGTGGCGACGAGCGCCTGGGCGTCCGCCTCCTGCTCGGCCTGGACGAACTCGTTGGTGCGGGCGCTCTTGAGGGCGATCACCAGCCCCGCGGAGATGACGGTGCCGACCGCGACCGCCATGAGGAACCCGAGGGGGCTCGAGATGAGYGGCAGCACCCAGATGCCACCGTGGGGAGCACGCTGGGCGGAGCCGACCGACATGACGAGGGCACCGGTCACGCTGGAGCCGACGAGCGAGGAGACGATCACGCGCCACGGGTCGGCGGCGGCGAACGGGATCGCGCCCTCCGAGATGAAGGACAGGCCGAGGAGCACGGCCGCCTTGCCGTTCTCCCGCTCGGCGTGCGTGAACAGCTGCTTGCGGACGAACGTCGCCAGCGCCATGGCCAGGGGTGCGACCATGCCGGCCGCCATGACCGTGGCCATGATCCGGTACTGCACCGCGTCGGTGGCCAGGCCCTGGGTGGCCAGGCCCGTCACCGCGAACGTGTAGGCGACCTTGTTGATCGGACCGCCGAGGTCGAAGCCCATCATCGCGCCGAGCAGGGCGCCGAGCAGGACGAGGTTGGAGCCCGACAGCCCATTCAGCCAGCTGCTCAGCCCGTTCATCAGGCTCGCGATCGGCTGCCCGATGAGCACGATCATGATGAGCCCGACGACGAAGGTCGACAGCAGCGGGATGACCACCACGGGCATCACGCCGCGCACGCCCTTCGGCACCTTCCAGCGGCTGATCCACAGCGCCAGGAACCCGGCCAGGAAGCCGGTGACCAGGCCACCCAGGAAGCCGGCGCCGACGGCCACGGACACCGCACCACCGACGATGCCGGGGACGAGCCCGGGCCGGTCGGCGATGGCGTACGCGATGAATCCGGACAGGATCGGCACGAGGAAGCCGAACGCGAGCGCCCCGATCTGGAACAGGAGCGCGGCCCAGTCCATGCCGCTGGTGACGGAGAAGTCGTTCAGCAGGTGCGTCAGCGGGACGGCTGTCACGGCGACGACGCCGTCGCTGCCCCCCGCGAACTGGGCGACCATGAAGCCCAGCGCGATCAGGATCCCGCCGGCGGCGACGAACGGGATCATGTACGAGACACCCGTCATCAACCACTGGCGGATCCTCGTGCCGACGCCCGCGTTCCTGTCGACCTTCGTCGCGAGGCCCGTCGGTGCGGCAGGGGCACCCGCGGGGACCCCCGCCTCGACCGCGGCGACCGCCGCGGCGATGACGCCGGGGGCGTCGTGCACCGCCTTCTTCACGCCGACGTCGACGAACGGCTTGCCGGCGAAGCGCTGCTTGTCCTTGACCTCGAGGTCGGCGGCGTAGATGACGCCGTCGGCCGCGGCGATGATCGCCGGGTCGAGCGGGGTGGAGCCCGCGGCGCCCTGGGTCTCGACGTGGACCTCGTGCCCGGCGGCCTTGCCGGACTGCTCGAGGGCCTCGGCGGCCATGTAGGTGTGCGCGATGCCCGTCGGGCAGCTGGAGACGGCGACGAACTTCATGAGGGGACGACCTCTCGGGTGACGATGTCGGCGACGGTTGCTGCGTCGCCTGCGTCCTTGAGCGAGGTGCGGAAGGACTCGTGGACCAGGCGGCGGGCGAGCGCCGCGAGGATCTTGAGGTGGTCGCCGTCCCCCTCGGTGGGGGCGGCGATGAGGAAGATCAGGGTCGCGGGACCGTCGGGGGCACCGAAGTCGACCCCGGCGGCGACCTTGCCGACCGCCAGGCTGGGCGCGGTGACGAAGCTCGACCGGGCGTGCGGCAGTCCGATCCCTCCGGGCATGCCCGTGGCCATCTGCGCCTCGCGGGCCCGCACATCGGCGTGGAACCCGGCGGCGTCGGTCACGCGGCCGGCCGCGAACAGGAGGTCGATCAGCTGGCGGGTCGCGTCGTCGCGGTCCGTGGCGACCAGGTCGACGGCGACCAGGTCCGGGGTGATCAGAGGGGTGCTCACGTCACAGCTCCTTCAGTGCGAGTCGGGGATCGGGCTTGTGCACGACCCGGACGGCGTCCAGGTCGATGTCGGTGGGATCGGGCACTGYGGTGCCGGGCAGCAGCACGGCCGCCCGACCGAAGGCGACCGCGGTCCGGAGGCGGTCGCCGCCGGATCCGTCGGCGGCGAGGAAGCCGGCGAGTGTCGAGTCGCCGGCGCCGACCGTGGACAAGGGGACGACGGGCGTGCCGCCGGCCCACCAGACGTCGTCGGCGACGACGAGCATCGCGCCGTGCGCCCCGAGGCTGACCAGGACGGCACGGTTGCCGGCGGCGAGGACCTCGTGCGAGGCGTCGACGACGTCGCCGACGGTGATCAGCTCTCGACCGACCAGCTCGGCGAGCTCCTCGTCGTTGGGCTTGACCAGCGTCAGCCCGCCGGAGCGGACCGCCCGGGCCAGCGGCACGCCCGAGGTGTCGAGCGCGAACGGGACGGCGTAGCGGGCGGCGAGGCCGGCCAGCTGGACGAAGAACGTCTCACCGGCGCCGAGCGGCAGGCTCCCGGCGCCGACCAGGGCCCGCGGGCGCGTCGCCAGCTGCACCTCGACGGCGGCCAGCAGCGCGTCGACCTCGTCGGGCGTCAGCTTCGGGCCGGGGGCGTTGACCTTGGTCGTGGCGCCGCCGCGCTCGACCAGCGTGAGGTTGGTGCGGGTGTCGCCGTGGACCGGGACCGCGACCGCGGGGACGTCGTGCTCGTCGAGCAGCTCGACCAGCCGGCGACCGTCCGCCCCGCCCGTGGGCAGCACCGCGACGGACTCGATGCCGTGGCGGACCAGCACGCGGGAGACGTTGATGCCCTTGCCGCCGGGGTGGACGTGGGCGCGGTCGGCGCGGTTGACCTCGCCCAGCTCGAGCCGGTCGAGCTCGAGCGCCCGGTCCAGGCTCGGGTTGGGGGTCAGGGTGACGATCATGCGGTCACCACCCGCGGGCCGGCGGTCTCGAGCTCGTCGACGAGCTCGGGCTCCGCGCCGCTGTCCGTGATCACGGTGTCGATCGCGCTGAGCGGGACCACGTGGGCGAACTCGACGCGGCCGATCTTCGAGTGGTCGGTGAGGACGACCGTCCGGCGGGCGTTGGCGACCAGCGCCCGCTTCACCGCGGCCTCCGCCAGGTCGGGGGTGGTCAGGCCGTGCTCGACGCTCAGTCCGTTGGTGCCCAGGAACGCGACGTCGGCGTGGATGTCGGCGAGCTCCCGCTCGGCCCACGTGCCCACCGCCGCCAGCGTCCGGCCGCGGACGGTGCCGCCGACGAGGTGCAGGGTGATGCCGGGCCGCATGGCCAGCACCATCGCGACGGGCAGGGCGTGCGTGACCACGGTGAGCTCCCGGTCGAGCGGGATCAGCTCGGCGAGGCGGACCGTCGTGGTGCCGGCGTCGAGGATGACCGCGCCGCCGTCGGGGAGCTCGTCGAGCGCCGCCTTGGCGATCCGCTCCTTCTCCCCCGCGAACTTCGCCTCGCGGTCGGCGATGCCGGGCTCGAAGCCCAGCCGCTCGACGGGGATGGCTCCCCCGTGCACCCGGCGCACGAGGCCGTGGCGCTCGAGGACCGTGAGGTCCCGACGGATGGTCTCGGGAGTGACGTCCAGCTCCTCGGCCAACCGGTTGACGTCGACCCTGCCGTCGGCGCGTGCCGTGGCGAGGATCTGTTGGTGCCGCTCCGGTGCGTACACATCGACTCCGTCGTCCGCTGCGCCGACCCTGTCGTCGGCGTCCAGTGGCTCCAGAGTGCTCCTCGTCACTCGGCGATGTCAAGCCATTCGGACAAATTCGGCGCCAAACAGATGTTGATATGGGCATCATCGCTGGTCCCCGCTTGAAAGTTCCTCAGTAAACGGACACGCAAAGACGCCCGGGTGCGCCCGTTTGAGGGCGCCTCCGGGCGTCGGGGTGGTGCGGGTCAGTGCGGCTGGTACGGGCTGACGACGACCTCGACCCGCTGGAACTCCTTGAGGTCCGAGTAGCCCGTGGTGGCCATCGCGCGCTTGAGGGCGCCGATGAGGTTGAGGGTGCCGTCGGCGGTGTGGCCCGGGCCGAACAGGATCTGCTCGAGCGAGCCGGCGGTGCCCACCTCGACGCGCTCCCCGCGGGGCAGCTGCGGGTGGTGCGCCTCGGGGCCCCAGTGCCAGCCGCGGCCGGGGGCCTCGGTGGCCCGCGCCAGTGCCGCGCCGAGCATGACCGCGTCCGCGCCGCACGCGACCGCCTTCACCAGGTCGCCGGACCGCCCGACGCCCCCGTCGGCGATGACGTGCACGTACCGCCCGCCCGACTCGTCGAGGTAGTCCCGACGGGCCGCCGCGACGTCGGCCACGGCCGAGGCCATCGGCGCGTGGATTCCGAGCGAGAGGCGCGTCGTGTGCGCGGCGCCGCCGCCGAACCCGACGAGCACGCCCGCCGCGCCCGTGCGCATGAGGTGCAGGGCGGCGGTGTAGGTGGAGGCCCCGCCGACGATCACGGGGACGTCGAGCTCGTAGATGAACCGCTTGAGGTTGAGGGGCTCGGCGCGTCCCGAGACGTGCTCCGCGGACACCGTCGTGCCGCGGATGACGAACAGGTCGACGCCGGCGTCGACGACCGTGCGCCAGAACTCGTTGGTGCGCTGGGGCGAGAGCGCGCCGGCCACCGTGACGCCGGCGGCGCGGATCTCCTTGAGACGGGCCGTGATCAGCTCGGGCTGGATGGGAGCCGCGTAGATCTCCTGCATCCGGGCCGTGGCGCGCGCGCTGTCGAACGTCGCGATCTCCGCGAGCAGCGGCACCGGGTCCTCGTAGCGCGTCCACAGCCCCTCGAGGTCGAGCACCCCGAGCCCGCCGGCCTGCCCGAGCGCGACGGCGGTGGCCGGGCTCATCACCGAGTCCATCGGCGCCGCGATGATTGGCAGGTCGAAGTGGTAGGCGTCGATCTGCCAGCCGACCGAGACCTCCTCGGGGTCGCGGGTCCGCCTCGACGGGACGACCGCGACGTCGTCGAAGGAGTAGGCCCGACGTCCGCGCTTGCCGCGGCCGATCTCGATCTCGTTGCTCACCGGACCAGGCTACCGGGGCCAGGTCCTGCGCCGGCGCAGCCGGTGTCCGATCTGCGGCACGCGGGCTGCCCTCCCCGCCCGTGTCAGTGCCCGATGTCATCCTGGCCACGCACGACACGACCGAAGGACGAGAGCGGGACACGATGAGCTGGACAGACGGGCCACTGCTCGGCTTCGACACCGAGACCACGGGTGTCGACGTCGACAACGACCGCATCGTCACCGCCGCGCTCGTGCGTCGCGACGAGTCCGGCACGCACGTCCGCAGCTGGCTCATCAACCCCGGCGTCGAGATCCCCGAGGCCGCCGCCGCCATCCACGGCGTGAGCACCGACMACGCGCGACAGCACGGCCGCCCGCCCCGCGAGGTGCTCGAGGAGATCGCGACCGAGCTGGCGGAGGCCTTCCGCGGCGGTGTGCCCGTCGTCGCCTACAACGCGACCTTCGACCTCTGCCTGCTCGATGCGGAGCTGCGCCGGCACCGCCTCAAGACCCTCCCCGACCGCCTGTGCAGCGACGCCCGCCCGGTGATCGACCCGCTCGTGCTCGACCGCGCCGAGGACCAGTTCCGCCGCGGCAAGCGCAAGCTCGTCGACCTGTGCGGCTACTACCAGGTGGTGGAGTCGGGCAACCTGCACACCGCCGACGTCGACGTCGTCGCCACCCTCGACGTGCTCGAGCGCATCATCGGGCGGTTCCCGCACCTGGCCTCGCTCGACCTGGACACGCTGCACGAGTACCAGTCGACCGCGTACCAGGCGTGGGCCGAGGGCTTCAACGCCTGGCGCGCTGAGCAGGGCTTCGACGGCCCGGGCGCGTCCGACGTCTGGCCCACCCGGGAGCCCGTCGGCACGCTCTGGTGAGAGCCTCGTCATATCGCGGCTGAGTTCGCCGAGAGGCCGTCGCGCCGGGTCTGACCGATTCGATGGCGCGGATCACAGTGGCGATATCTCATCCATGAGTTAGCGTCATCCTCATGACCACGACGACCACCCCGGTCCCGACCAGCACTGGTTCCCTCCCGATCGTCATGGAGGACCAGCTCGCGCACGTCGGCTCCCTCGTCCGCTCGGCCCGGCAGCACCGCGGGCTGACGCAGGCCCAGCTGGCGGAGCGCCTGGCCACCAGCCAGTCGGCGATCCACCGCATCGAGCAGGGCGCCCAGAACGTCAGCCTCGAGATGCTCACCCGGATCGGCGCGGCGCTGGACTCCCCCATCGTGACGCTCGGCGGCCCGCAGCGGACCCACCTGCGCGTGCAGGGCGGCCAGACCCTGAGCGGCCGGATCGACGTCAACACCAGCAAGAACGGCGCCGTCGCGCTGCTGTGCGCGTCCCTGCTCAACCGCGGCACCACGCGGCTGCGTAACGTCGCCCGGATCGTCGAGGTCGACCGGATCGTCGAGGTCCTGCGCTCGGTCGGCGTCCGCGCCGTCTGGTCCACGGACGGCCGCGACCTGGAGATCGTGGTGCCCGAGCACCTGCAGCTCGACGCGATCGACGTCGATGCGGCGCGCCGCACGCGGTCGATCATCATGTTCCTCGGCCCGCTGCTGGGCCTCGAGGACGAGTTCCGGCTGCCGTACGCGGGCGGCTGCGACCTGGGGACGCGGACCGTCGAGCCGCACCTGATCGGCCTGCGCCCGTTCGGCCTCGAGGTCACCGCGACGGCCGGCGACTACCACGGCCTGGTCAGCCGCGGCGGCGCGAGGGACCTCGCGGTGGTGCTCACCGAGCGCGGCGACACCGTCACCGAGAACGTCATCATGGCGGCCGCCCGGCGCGAGGGCGTCACCACCATCCGCAACGCGAGCCCCAACTACATGGTCCAGGACCTGTGCTTCTACCTGGAGCTGCTCGGCGTCCGGATCGACGGCATCGGCACCACGACCCTGCGGGTCCACGGCGTCGCCCAGATCGACGCGGACGTCGAGTACGCCGTCTCCGAGGACCCGGTCGAGGCGATGAGCCTGCTCACCGCGGGGATCGTGACCGGCTCGGAGATCACGGTCGGCCGCGTGCCGATCGAGTTCATGGAGATCGAGCTGGCGACGCTGGCCGAGATGGGGCTGCGCTACACGCTCTCCGACGAGTACGCCGCCGCCAACGGCCGCACCCGGCTCGTCGACGTCACCGTGCACCCGAGCGACCTGCGCGCGCCGATCGACAAGATCCACCCCATGCCGTTCCCGGGGCTGAACATCGACAACCTGCCGTTCTTCGCGGCGATCGCGGCCTGCGCCGAGGGCACCACGCTGATCCACGACTGGGTGTACGAGGGGCGGGCCATCCACCTCACCGACCTCACCCGCCTCGGCGCTGACGTCCGGCTCCTCGACGCCCACCGCCTGCAGGTCACCGGCCCCACCCACTGGTCGGGGGCCGAGGTCTCGTGCCCGCCGGCCCTGCGCCCCGCGGTCGTCATCCTGCTCGCGATGCTGGCCGCCAAGGGCACGTCCGTCCTGCGCGACGTCGACATCATCGCCCGGGGCTACGAGCAGCTGCAGGACCGCCTGGTGGAGCTGGGCGCCCAGATCGAGACGTTCCGCGACTAGCGCGCCGCGCCGTTCGGGTCCCGTTCCTCCTCCGCCATCGCGGCCCTGATGGCGTTCGCGTTCACGTCGAGCTCTGCTCGCGCGGGGTTCGATCCCCACCGGGCGCCGATCGTGAACCCGTCGCCGTGCCAGCGCGGAAAGACGTGCAGGTGCGCGTGGAAGACCTCTTGGAAGGCCGCCTCAYCGTCGGCGTAGAAGAGGTTGATCCCGTCGCTGCGGAGCTGGCTCTGTCGTAGCGCCGCGGCGACGCTCCTGGCCACGGCGAGCATCTCTGTGGCGACCGCGTCCGGTAGGTCTGCCAGAGCGGGCAGGTGCGCCTTCGGGATCACCAGGACATGACCCGGCGTCACGGGATCGACGTCCATGAAGGCGAGCGTGGTCAGCGACTCCGCCACCCGGCTGGCTGCCAGCTCGCCGCTCACGATCCGGCAGAACACGCAGCTGATCGACTCGCTCACCCTGCGGATGCTCGCAGACTCGCGGGACGGCCGCAGCAGCGAATGCGCGAAGACCGCCGACGGCCCTGCCCAGCCGGCGACCAGCCCCCACACGGCATCCACGACGGACGGGGGCCCGAGTAGGGCCGGACCTGTCTACCCGCCTCGGTCTTGGGTGGCTTGGTGGAGTGGTTGGCCGTGGCGGTCGGTGAAGTGCCATGGGCCGGTGGGGTGGTGGGTGATCTCGATGCCGCGGTCGTGGACGATCTCGTGGTGGTGCTAGCACAGCAGGCAGCCGGTGTGGACGTCGGTGGTGCCGTTGTCGCGGTGCCAGTGCTGGGTGTGGTGGATCTCGGACATGGCGGGTGGGGCGTCGCAGCCGGGGTATTGGCAGTGGCGGTCGCGGGCGATGATGGCGCGGCGTTTGGG
>NZ_JBFULZ010000073.1:0-18403 GCF_054049635.1 Cellulomonas sp. P5_C6
GTCGCCGGGCGCGTCGGCCAGCACGACCCCGCCCAGCGAGGCCAGCCGCCACACCACGGCGAGCGCGGCGACGGCGGCGAACTGCACGGCGACCGGGATGCCGAGGTGCGACGCCGTGGCGCCCAGCGCGGAGCCGGTCACGGCGCCGATGGAGAAGGCCGCGTGGAACTGCGGGATGACCGTGCGGCCCATCGCGCGCTCGATGCGGGCGGACTCGACGTTGAGCGGCACGTTGCCCAGCGCGACCGCGACGCCGTTGAGGAAGATCCCGACGCCGAGGAGGGCGAGCGAGCCGACGGTGGGCCCGACGCCCATGAGCACGAGCGCGACCGCGAGGACGCCCGTCGACGCGATGATCCCCACCCGGCTGCCGAACCGCTGCACGACGACGCCCGAGACCGTCACCGTCATCAGCGCGCCCACGGACCCGATGAGCAGCATCACGCCGAGCTCGGCGGTGGACAGGTCCAGCAGGTCGCGGACGGTGGGGATGCGGGCGAGCCAGCTGGAGAAGGTGATCCCGGCGAGGGCGAACAGGCCCATGAGGAGCCGACTGGCTCGGGTCACGGCGGGGGCGGGGTGGCGCACGGCTTGCTCCATCGGGCTGGCTTCGAGTGCGTATCGAATCGATTCGATCGTGCGCCGTCGCCGTCGGTCGAATCGATTTGAGGGACGGCGTCATTCTGCGGGTACGCTGGCCGCTGCGTCAAACGCTTTGCTCGTCGCGTCCACCCGTGGCCCCGCGGCGCCGACCCGGAGGTTGACCCTGTCTCCGCACCGTCCCACCCTGGCCGACGTCGCCGCTGCGGCGCACGTCTCGGTGTCGACCGCCTCGCTCGCGTTCTCGGGCGCCGGGCCCATCGCCGCGGCCACCCGCCAGCGCGTCCTGGACGCCGCCGCCTCGCTCGACTACTCGGGCCCGAACCCCCTCGGTCGCCAGCTGCGCCGCGGCCGGTCGGGCATCGTCGGTGTCGTGGTGGGCGACTCGCTGCGCCGCTCGTTCCGCGACCCCGTGTCCATCCAGGTGCTCGACGGGCTGGTCAGCACGCTGGGCTCGCTCGATCTCGGCGTCCTGCTGATCCCCGGCTCCAGCGACCCGAGCGGCCCGGCGGTCGACCCCCTGCTGGAATCTGCGGCCATGGACGTCGCCGTGATCATGTGGGGCGGCACGACCGACGACCCGATGCTGGGTGCGCTGCGGCGGCGCGGGATCCCGACCGTCCTGGTCGAGGGCCAGCACCAGAGCGACGTCAGCTCCGTGGGGATCGACGACCGCGGCGGCATGCGGCAGGCGGCAGAGCACCTGCTCGCGCTCGGCCACACCCGCATCGCCACGGTGACGCTCCCGTTCGACCGGTCCCGCGGCGAGGGGCTCGTCCCGCCGGACGCCATGGGTCACCTGGACTGGGAGATCACGCGCCGCCGCATGGCCGGGATCACCGACGCGGGCATCACGCCGGTCGCGATCTGGGAGACGCCCGCATCGCTGGTCGAGCACGGCCGCACGGCCGGCACCGCGCTGCTCTCCGTCGACGACCGCCCGACCGCGATCGCCTGCCAGTCCGACCTGCTCGCGTCCGGTGTGGTGCTGGCGGCCCGCGAGCTCGGGCTGCGCGTGCCCGAGGACGTGTCGGTCAGCGGGTTCGACGGGCTCGACCTGCCCTGGCTCCGGCCGGACATCCTCACCACGGTCGTGCAGCCGCTGGAGCAGAAGGGCGCGGCCGTCGGGCACGCGGTCGAGGAGTTCCTGGCCGGCGAGGGCCCGTCGACGCGGGAGCTGCCGGTGGAGCTGCGGATCGGGACCACGACCGGCCCCGCGCCGGTCAGCTGAGCCGGACGACCGCCTGGGCCTTGCCCAGCACCCGGACGCCGTCGACGGCGACCGTCAGGTCGATGCGCGCCGTGCCTGCCTCGGGGTCGAGGGCGCCGACGACGGCGACGACCTCGATGGTCGCAGCGCCCGGGTCGGGCACCGGGACCGGGCGCGTGAACCGCACCTGGTAGTCGAGGACCGCACCGGGGTCGCCCGCCCAGTCGGCGACGACGCTCACGGCCGCGCCCATGGTCCACATGCCGTGCGCGATGACGCCCGGCAGCCCGACCGAGGTGGCGACGCGGTCGTTCCAGTGGATGGGGTTGAAGTCGCCGCTGGCGCCGGCGTACCGGACCAGGCGCGCGCGGTCGACGGTGATCTCGCGGCGGGCGACCTCGTCGCCGACGGTCAGCTCGACGGTCATGACTCCTCCGGGCGGACGGCCAGCGTGGAGACGACGGTCGCGACGGGCTCGCCGTCCTCGGCCGCGATCTCGGCGCGCGTGGTGATCATGGCCAGGCCGGCGCGCACCGTGATCGAGTCGACGTGCAGCACCGTGACCAGGCGGTCGCCCGCGTGGATGGGCCGGTGGTGCGTGAAGCGCTCGTCGGCGTGCACGACACGGCTGAAGTCGATGCCCGCGCCGGGGTCCTCGAACAGCTGGGCCTCGGCCCGCTGGGCCACGACAACGGCAAACGTCGGCGGCGCGATGACGTCGGGATACCCGAGCGTGCGCGCCACCGACGGATCCGTGTGGGCCTGGTGGGAGGCGCCGACAGCGTCGGCGAACTCCTGCAGCTTCTGACGGCCTACCTCGTAGGCCTCGGTCGGCGGGTACTGGCGTCCCGCGTACCCGACATCGACCGGCATGAGACCGAGGTCAGCGGGTCTCGCGGTGCAGGGTGTGCCGGTTGTCGCGGGGGCAGAACTTCTTCATCTCGAGACGGTCGGGGTCGTTCCGACGGTTCTTCTTGGTGATGTAGTTCCGCTCCTTGCACTCCGTGCACGCGAGCGTGATCTTCGGACGGACGTCCGAGCTCTTGCTGGCCATGGTCTTGCCACCTCTCGCACCCGGTACGGGATGCATGCGATCTCGTCATTGCGCGCCGGCCGACGCGCTGTTGTGTCACTTGGCGGTAGCGGGAGCGGGACTCGAACCCGCGACACCACGATTATGAGCCGTGTGCTCTAACCACCTGAGCTACCCCGCCATGTCGATGCATCCACGGTCCGTGCCGCGGAATCACGGCACTTCCTTCGAACACACCACAGAGCCCCGAAAGGGAATCGAACCCTTGACCTTCTCCTTACCATGGAGACGCTCTGCCGACTGAGCTATCGGGGCAGCGCGAGCAAGGTTACACGGGCCCTGGGGTGGTCGCGAAATCGGCCGCCGTGCCGTGCGTCACCGCCGGATGCCTAAACGATTCATCTCATGGTCGGCGCCGCTCGCCGCGTGCCACGATCCGGCCCATGCGCCAGCCCCGACGCAGCACCGTTGCTGCCCTCACGCTCTGTGCCGCCCTCCTGCTCAGCACCGCCGCGTGCACGGGTGACGACGCCGACGACCCCGCCGCGCCCGCCTCGTCGGCACCCGCCGACGCCACGACGTGGCCGACCGCGATCGACCCGACCGCCACGGCGGACCCGTTCTGGGTGGTGTGGACCGACGTCACCGAGACCGGCGACGGGGACACCGCGGCGCTCCAGCCGTCGATCGACTCGCTCTCCTCGCTCGGCTACCAGACCCTCCCGTGGGACCCCGCGTGCCAGAGCGGGGCCGAGGAGCAGCTGGCGGGCCTGACCGGGTTCGCCGACCCGCTCGGGGTCGGCGTCGCGTTCGGGTCCGCGCACGACGCCGGCACGTTCGACACCCTCTACGACGGGGCGACGGTCTCGCTGACCGAGGGCACCTACACCTGCGGCGCCTCGTCCTGACCTTCGCGCGCACGGGCCGTCCTCGACCTCGGGGGCGGCCCGTCGCCGTCGGCCGGGAACGACGAACGGCCGCTCTCACGAGGAGAGCGGCCGTCCGGTCCGTGGCGGGTGAGGGATTCGAACCCCCGTAGGCGTTGCCAGCTGATTTACAGTCAGCCCCCTTTGGCCACTCGGGTAACCCGCCAGGGTGTGCCCACCGAACGAGAGGACGCCCCAGGGGCGAACGCGCGTGCAGCGTGCGGGTGGAAGGATAGCAACTCCCGGGCAGTGCTCGCGAAACGCAGGCGAGCATCATGAGCACTGACGCCCACGAGACCAGTCCGCGCGACCGCGGGCAGCAGGAGGAGAGCCATGGCGAGCGAAGCCTCGTTCGACGTCGTCAGCAAGGTCGACCACCAGGAGGTGGACAACGCCCTCAACCAGGCCTCGAAGGAGATCGCCCAGCGCTACGACTTCAAGGGCGTCGGCGCCTCGATCGCGTGGAGCGGCGAGAAGATCCTGATGATCGCCAACTCCTCCGAGCGCGTGCTGGCCGTCCTCGACGTCTTCCAGACGAAGCTGATCCGGCGCGGCATCTCGCTGAAGTCGCTGGACACCGGCGAGGACGGGCCCGAGCCCAAGCCGTCCGGCAAGGAGTACCGGCTCGAGGCGCTGATCAAGGAGGGCCTGAGCAGCGAGATCGCCAAGAAGGTGGCGAAGATCATCCGCGACGAGGGGCCGAAGGGCATCAAGACGCAGATCCAGGGCGACGAGCTGCGGGTCTCGGGCAAGAGCCGCGACGAGCTGCAGGCCGTGATCGCGCTGCTCAAGGGCGCCGACGTCGACGCCGACCTGCAGTTCACGAACTACCGCTGACCCGCCGCGGGTCAGTAGCGCTCGATGCCGCCCTGCGCGCCGGCCTGCTTCTCGAGGCGGGCGATGCGGTCGGCCATGGGCGGGTGGGTCGAGAAGAGCCGACCCATGCCGGCGCCGCGGAACGGGTTGGCGATCATGAGGTGCGAGACGTCGACCAGCTGGCGGTCCTGCGGGAGCGGGCGCGCCTGGGTGCCCTGCTCGAGCTTGCGCAGGGCCGAAGCGAGCGCGAGGGGGTCGTTGGTGAGCCGGGCGCCGTCCTCGTCGGCGTCGTACTCGCGGGTGCGGCTGATGGCGAGCTGGATGATCGTGGCGGCGATGGGCGCGAGCAGGGCCAGGAGCAGGCCGGCGAGGGGGTTGCCGCCGCGGTCCCGGTCGCTGCCGCCGCCGAAGAAGAGCGCGAACTGCGCGAGCGAGGTGATGACGCCGGCCACCGCCGCGGCGACGGAGGACGTGAGGATGTCGCGGTTGTAGACGTGCATGAGCTCGTGCCCGAGGACCCCGCGCAGCTCGCGCTCGTCGAGCAGCTGCAGGATGCCCTCGGTGCAGCACACGGCGGCGTTCTTCGGGTTGCGACCCGTGGCGAACGCGTTGGGGGCGGCCGTCGGCGAGATGTAGAGCCGCGGCATGGGCTGGCGGGCGGCCGTGGAGAGCTCCCGCACGATGCGGTACATGGCGGGCTGCTCGATCTCGCTGACCGGCCGGGCCTTCATGGCGCGGATGGCGATCTTGTCGGAGTTCCAGTACCCGTAGGCCGTCATCACCAGACCGAGGACGGTGAACAGCAGCAGGTACTTCGAGGTGCCGCCGCCGAGCAGCCAGCCGATGCCGAGCAGGACGGCCCACATCGCCCCGAAGAGCGCTGCCGTCTTGACCCCGTTGTAGTGCTGGTGACCCATCGTCCCTCTCTCCGTTCACGTGCGTGCCACCCGTGGAACGCGTGCCGCTGCGCGCGGGTTCCCTCGTATCCTTGCCCCACCTCCCCACGACAGCCCCTCGGAGATCACCGTGAACGCCGTGCGCACAGCCCGCTGGACCGCTCTCGCAGCCCTCGCCGCCCTGGCGCTGGCCGCGTGTGCGCCGACCGACGACGCGGGGACCGCCCCGAGCGACGGCAGCCTCGCCACGGTGAACGAGGGTGTGCTGACCATCGCCACCTCGGACCCCGCGTACGAGCCGTGGGTCGTGGACAACGACCCGAGCAGCGGCAAGGGCTTCGAGTCGGCCGTGGCGTACGCCGTCGCCGACCAGCTCGGCTTCGACGAGGACCACGTGAAGTGGGAGGTCGCGAGCTTCGACCAGATCATCGCGCCCGGTGCCAAGAAGTTCGACTTCGCGATCAACCAGGTGTCGATCAGCGACGAGCGCAAGGCCAGCCTCGACTTCTCGTCGCCGTACTACACGACCACGCAGGCCGTCGTGACGCTCGAGAGCTCCCCGGGCGCCGCCGCGAAGTCGCTCGCCGACCTCAAGGGCCTCAAGATCGGCGCCATGGTCGGCACGACGAGCCTGACGGCCGCCCAGGACGTCATCGACCCGACCACGCCCGTGTCGCCGTTCAACGACAACGACCAGGTCAAGCAGGCCCTGACGTCGGGCCTCGTGGACGCGATCGTCGTCGACCTGCCCACCGCGCTCTACATCACCGCGGCCGAGCTCGACGGCGGGATCCTGGTCGGGCAGCTGCCCGACAGCGCGGGCGGCGACCAGTTCGGGCTGGTGCTGGACAAGGGCAGCTCGCTGACGGGCCCGGTCACCGACGCCGTCGACGCGCTCGACGCCGACGGCACGCTGGGCGACCTCGAGGCGCAGTGGCTCACCGACGCCGCGGGTGCACCGGTCCTCCAGTGAGCTGGGTGCCCTCGGAGCGCCAGCAGGAGCGGGACGCCTACCGGCAGGCTCGCACCCGCCGGTCGACGCTCGTCGCCGTGGTCTCGACGATCGTGCTCGTCGCGGTCGCCGTCCTCGCGCTGACCTCGTCCCCGGGGTGGCCGCGGGTCAAGGCGTCGTTCTTCGACTGGGACGTCGCGACCGCGTCGTTCCCGGCGATCCTCCGCGGGCTGTGGCTGAACATCCGCGTCATGGCGGTCAGCGCGGTGTTCATCGTCATCTTCGCGATGATCCTGGCGCTCGCGCGCACCCTGCGCGGCCCGGTCTTCTACCCCGTCCGGGCGCTGGCCACCGGGTACGTCGACGTGTTCCGCGGGCTCCCGCTGATCCTCGTCCTGCTGCTCGTGGGCTTCGGGCTGCCGGGGCTGCGGCTCCAGGGCATCCCGACGTCCGCGGTCTGGCTCGGCGGGCTCGCGCTGGTGCTCACGTACTCGGCGTACGTGGCCGAGGTGTTCCGGGCGGGCATCGAGTCGATCCATCCGTCCCAGGTGGCCGCCGCGCGCTCGCTCGGCCTGACCCACGCGCAGGCGATGCGGCACGTGGTGCTCCCCCAGGCTGTGCGCCGGGTGGTCCCGCCGCTGCTCAACGACCTCGTCGCGCTGTCCAAGGACTCGGGCCTCATCTCGATCCTCGGGGCCATCGACGCCGTCCGGGCGGCGCAGATCGAGACCGCCCGCTACGCCAACTTCACGCCCTACGTCGTGGCCGGCGTCCTGTTCGTCGCCCTGACCATCCCGCTCACCCGCTTCACGGACGCGTTCGCGAAGCGCTCGGGCTGGGTGGGCTCGCAGGGCGCGCTGGCCGGCGGCGGGGCGCTGCGATGACGCCGGGCCGGATGCGCGACCCGATGCCCGGCAAGAAGCTCAGCCTGGGCGCGCCGCTTCTGTCGGTGAAGGGGGTCCGCAAGGCCTTCGGCGAGCACGTCGTCCTCGACGACCTGTCCCTCGACGTGCACAGCCACAAGGTCGTCGTGCTGATCGGTGCGTCCGGCTCCGGCAAGTCCACCCTGCTGCGGTGCATCGACCTGCTCGAGGACCTGGACGACGGTGTCATCGAGCTCGAGGGCCAGGACATCACCGACCCCCGCCTCGACGCCAACGCGGTCCGCGCCCGGATCGGCATGGTGTTCCAGGCGTACAACCTGTTCCCGCACCTGCGCGTCATCGACAACGTCACGCTCGCCCCGCGGCTGGTGCACAAGGTGCCGCGCGAGCAGGCGCAGGCCGAGGCCCTCGCGGTGCTCGAGCGCGTCGGGCTGGCCGCCAAGGCGCAGGCGTTCCCCGACGAGCTGTCGGGTGGTCAGCARCAGCGCGTCGCGATCGCCCGCGCGCTCGTCGGCAAGCCCGCCGTGATGCTGCTCGACGAGGTGACCAGCGCGCTCGACCCGGAGCTCGTCGGCGAGGTCCTCTCGCTGCTGGCGGAGCTCAAGCAGACCGGGCTGACCATGGTCGTCGCCACGCACGAGATGGGTTTCGCGCGCGAGGTCGCCGACGAGGTCTGCTTCCTGCACGAGGGACGCGTGCACGAGCGCGGCACGCCCGAGCAGGTGCTGGGGAACCCGCAGCAGGAGCGCACGCGCGAGTTCCTGCGCCGCATCACGGGCTGAGCGCGCCCCTTCACACACCGACGTCCGAGGAAGTAGGGGCCGGAGCCCGTACTTCCTCGGACGTTGCGGGTGGTTCTAGGCGCGACCGAGCGAGACCGACAMCATCTCGTCGCGCGGGACCAGCTTCACGCGCTCGCGGCCGTGGGGCTCGCCCAGCGAGCGCTCGTAGGCGTCGAGGAGCTCCCAGCCCTGCCACGTGATGACGTCGACGCCGCGACCGGTGAGGAACTCCGTGACGGCGTCGGGGTCGCGGTCGGTGGCCGTGTAGAACGCCTCGCCGCCCTCGGCCACGTCCTCGCCCAGGTGGCGGATGGTCTCCGACGCGTCCGACTTGGTGTGGCCGATGAGGCCGACCGGGCCGCGCTTGATCCAGCCCGTGGCGTACACGCCGGGCAGGTGCTCGCCGTCGACGTCGACCACCCGGCCCTCGCGGTTCGGGATGACGCCGGCGATGTCGTCGAACGGGATGTCGACCAGCGGCGAGCCGAAGTAGCCGACCGCGCGGTAGACGGCCTCGACCGGCCAGTCGTGCGTCTGGCCCGTGCCGGTGACGTTGCCGTCGCCGTTCAGCGCGGTGCGCTCGGTGCGGATGCCGACGACGTGCCCGTCCTCGCCGAGGATCTCGACCGGCTTGTGCAGGAAGTGCAGGTGGATGCGCCGGCTCGCGGTGTTCTMCTCCGGCTCCTTCAGCGTCCAGTCGGTGAGGGTCTTGACCACCTGCTTGGTCTGGTTCGAGGAGTGGATGGCGGCCATCGAGCCCTCGTCGAAGTCGAAGTCCTCGGGGTAGACGATGACGTCGACGTCCGGGACGTGCCCGAGCTCGCGCAGCTCCAGCGGGGAGAACTTCACCTGGGCCGGGCCGCGGCGGGCGAACACGTGCACGTCGGTGACCGGCGAGGCCTTCAGGATGTCGTAGACGTTGCCCGGCAGCTCGGTGGGCAGCAGGTCGTCGGCGTGCTTGGCCAGGATGCGAGCCACGTCGAGCGCCACGTTGCCGGCGCCGAGGACGGCCACGTGCTGCGCGTTCAGCGGCCACGTGCGCGGGACGTCCGGGTGGCCGTCGTACCAGGACACGAAGTCGGCGGCGCCGTAGGAGCCCTCGAGGTCGATGCCGGGCACCGGCAGCGACGCGTCGCGGATGGAGCCCGTGGAGAAGATGACGGCGTCGTAGAACTGGCGCAGGTCGTCCAGCTTGAGGTCCGTGCCGTAGTCGACGTTGGCCAGCAGGCGGATGTCGCCGCGCTCGAGCACCTTGTGCAGCGCGACGATGATCTGCTTGATCCGCGGGTGGTCCGGCGCGACGCCGTACCGGACCAGGCCGAACGGCGCGGGCAGGCGCTCGAAGAGGTCGATGCTGACGTCGAGGTCGGTCTTCGACAGGATGTCGGCGGCGTAGATGCCGGCCGGTCCTGCGCCGACGACGGCCACTCGCAGAGTCGGGGTGCTCACGGGACGCGGGTGCCTTCCGATCAGGGGAGCCCTGCGGGGCGGGTGCGTCGTGCCGGTTGCGGACACGACCGACGGCACCGTGCAGGACTGTGCTCGGACCAGTGTAGGACCGCCGGTGAGGGGACCCTCAGCCGCACGCCAGCATCTGGACATCCGTGAGACGGCTCGCGGCGGGTTCAGAGGCGGCGCGGCACACCTCCGGACCCGTCAACTGCCCCCGTCAACCACACCTAGGCTCCTCCTGTGCCCGACTCCCCCACGGCCGCCCGCCCGGCCATCGCCCCCTTGGACGCTCTCGGGCTCGCGGCCGGTGCCGGCGCCTACGTGCTCTGGGGGATCCTCCCGCTCTACTTCCCGCTGCTGCAGCCGGCGGGAGCGGTCGAGATCGTCGCGAACCGGGTGGTCTGGTCGCTGGTCTTCTGCGCCGTCCTGCTCGGGGTCACCCGGACGTGGGGCGCGTTCCTCGCCGCCCTGCGCCACCGGCGCACCCTCGGCCTGCTCTCGATCGCGGCGGTGCTGCTGGCGGTCAACTGGCTCGTGTTCGTGCTGGGCATCCTCACCGACCGCGTGGTCGACGCGGCGCTGGGGTACTACATCAACCCGCTGGTGACCGTCACGCTCGCGGTCGTCGTGCTGCGCGAGCGGTTGCGGGCGGTGCAGTGGGTGGCGCTCGGGTTCGGCGCCGCCGCCGTCGTCGTCATCACCGTCGGGTACGGGCAGCTGCCGTGGATCGCGCTGACCCTCGCGCTGAGCTTCGGGTTCTACGGCCTCATCAAGAACCGGGTGGGCCGCAGCGTGGGCGCCGTGCCGGGCCTCGCCGTGGAGACCCTCGTGCTCGCGCCGCTGGCGCTCGGCTACCTGGTCTGGCTCGGCGCCACCGGGACCGGGACGCTCACCACCGACGGCCTCGGGCACGCGCTGATCCTCGCCTCGTCGGGCGTGGTCACCGCCGTCCCGCTGCTGCTCTTCAACTCCGCGGCCCGGCGCCTGCCGCTGTCCACCCTGGGACTCCTGCAGTACATCGCGCCGACCATCCAGCTCATCATCGGCGTCCTGGTGCTGGGCGAGCAGATGCCCGCCGCCCGCTGGTGGGGGTTCGGGCTGGTCTGGGTCGCCCTGGTGATCCTCACCGTCGACGGCGTGCGCACGGGGCGGGCCCAGCGCCTGGGTCGCCGCGCGGTCGAGGTCAGCGCCGGCTGAGCGTCGCGTCGACCACGATCGCGGTGACGTTGTCCCGGCCGCCGGCCGCCAGCGCCGCCGCGACCAACCGGTCCGCGGCCGCCTGCGCCTCGTCCTCGGCGCGCAGCTCGGCCTGGATCCGCGCGTCCGACAACTCGTCGGTCAGCCCGTCCGAGCACACGAGCATGCGGTCCCCCGGGCTCACCGGGAGCAGCCACACGTCCGGCTCCACGTCGGACGCGCCGCCGCCGAGCACGCGCGTGACCACGTTCCGCCGCGGGTGGCGGCTCGCCTCGTCGGCGGGCACCAGGCCGCTGGCCACCAGCTCCGCGACCTCGGAATGGTCGAGCGTGACCTGCTCGAGGACGCCGCCGGCCATCCGGTAGGTCCGCGAGTCACCCACGTTGACGACCAGCCAGCACGGGATGTCCCCGTGCTCGGTGAGCACCACACCCGTGGCCGTCGTGCCCGGGCGCCTGCCCGTCCTGGCCGGCAGGTCACGGACCGCGGCGTGCGCGGCACGGACGGTCCGGCGGGCGTCGTCCGGGCCCGGCACGCCCTCGGCCAGGCCCCGCAGCACCTCGATCGCCGTCCGGCTGGCCACCTCGCCGGCCTCGTGGCCACCCATGCCGTCCGCGACGAGGTACGCACCGTCCGCCGCCCAGACGCTGTCCTCGTTGCGGGCCCGCTGGCCCTGCGCGGTCGCGACCCCGACGTCCAGGCGGACGCGGTCGTCGATCATCGGACCGCCGCAGAGGTCGTCGGCGTGTGCACGACCACCTCCACCGGCTCGGACCGCGGCGGACCGGTCAGCCGCCGCGCACATGCTACGGGTCGCGGCGCGTCTGCAGGTCAGGAGCTGCTGAGCTGGACGCTCCGGCGGCCGAAGCGGATCGTCCAGCCGGGCTCGACCGTCGCCCGCGCGCCCGGCGGCAGGACCGTGCCCGTGCCGTCGGGGGCGACCAGGACCGTGCCGTTGGTCGAGGCCCGGTCCGCCACCCACAGCCGTCGGCCGCCCGGTTCGAGGCCGAACGCCAGGTGCACCCGCGAGATCGACCGGTCGGGGTCGTCGATCGCGACCACGTGCACGATCCCGTCCTCCGGCGCCGGCCTGCGACCGACCAGGCCGTCGCCCGTCACCTCGACCGCCTCGCCGGTGTCGAAGCGCAGGTGCAGCGGCGTCGGGAGCGGCGCGGCCGGGGCGTCGGGGCGCAGGCGCGTGAGCTCGAGCTCGCCGAGGCCCGGGTCGTGCTCCGCTCCCGCTTCCGGTTCTGGTTCCGGCATCGACACGGGCACGGGAGCCACCCATTGCGCCGGGTCGGGGTCCTCCGGCGGCGGGGCGACGACGAACGACGGGACCTCGATCAGTGGCGCGGCCGGCGCGACGGGGGCCGCGGGGACCTGAGGCCCGACTCCGGGCATCCCCGTGATCAGCGGCCGCTCGGCCCCGTCGACGGTCGGGCGCTCCGCGGGGGCCGCGACGTCGGGCGCGGGCTCGACGACGAGGGCAGGCGGGGCGACGGGCGCGGCGACGACGACGGGGACGTCGATCAATGACGGCTCGGCGTCGCCCACCTCGACGGCGACGCCCGCCGCTCGGGCGTCCGCCGTGTTCCACCCCGACGCGGTCCGCGGCGAACCCGTCGCGGGACGCCGCACCGCCCGGGCACGCAGCACCACGGTCCCGGCCGCCTTGTCGTGCCAGCCCCGCTGGGCCGGGCTGTGGTCCCAGGTGCCGGACGCCACGACGACCCACTGGCCGACGAAGCAGACGAGGGAGCCCACGGCGACCACGAGCTGCCGGACGAGCACGACGCGCAGCCCGGCGGGCCGGCCGGTGCTCGTCGACACGGTCCTGATCCGCGTGATCGCGCCGCCGATCGTGGCCCCCGTCCGGGCCTCGGCGACCCACTGGCCGACCAGGAGCGCCAGCACCAGCGCCGCCGGGAGCAGGACGGGCCCGAGTCCGAGCTCGCGCGCGACGACCCAGCCGAGCCCGGCGACGACCAGGGCGACGAGCAGATCGAGCGCGTACGCGACGACCCGGGTGCCCACCGGGGCGACGGTGCCGGGGGTGACYGGGACGGCGGAGGGACCCTGGGCAGCCCGACGCGTGACCCGGGGAGAGCTGCTGCCCGGGGCCGGGCCGGGCGGGGGCGGCGGCACGAGCGGCGGCGGCTGGGGCGCCGAGCCGCTCGGGATCGAGCCGCCCCAGACGATCCCCGTACCGGGCGGAGGGACGCTCGCCGACGACGGGACCGGTGGGTACGCCATGGTGGCGGACGGCACGCGCGAGCCGCAGTCGTCGCAGAACACGTCGGCGGGCGCGAGGGGCCCGCCGCACTCGCGGCAGACGGTCGGCTCGATCGGTGCAGTGCTCAACGGGGGTCCTCCGGATGCGGACCCGCAGCGGGACCGCGCCGCCATGGTGCCAGACCGGAGGGCACCGACAGGCTCAGGACGCGCGGTCCACCAGGGCGTCGGCGAACGACACGAGCGCGTCCTTCACGGGTCCCGCGGGCAGCGGCTCGAGCTCACGCACCGCGGCGTGCGCGAGCGCGACCGCCCGGTCGCGGGTCTCGTCGACCACGGGGTGCACCCGGAGGGCCGCGACGGCCGCCGCGAGGTGGTCGTCGCCGGACAGGTCCCCGTCGAGCAGGGCGACCAGGTGACGGTCCTGCTCGGTGGCGTCGGGGCGGTCCGCGCGGGCGCGCAGCAGCAGCGCCGGCATCGTCGGCACGCGCTCGCGCAGGTCCGTGCCGGGGGTCTTGCCGGTCACCACGCCGTCCGACGTCAGGTCGATGACGTCGTCGGCCAGCTGGAACGCGACGCCGATCTTCTCGCCGAAGGCCGTGACGATGGCGACGACGTCGGGCCGGCAGCCGGCGAACATCGCCCCGAACCGCGCGGAGGTGGCGATGAGCGACGCGGTCTTGTCGGCCAGCACCTGCAGGTAGTGCGCGACCCGGTCGTCCTCGGGCCGCGGGCCGACGGTCTCGTGCAGCTGACCGAGGCACAGCCGCTCGAACGTGGCCGCCTGGATGCGGACCGCGTCGGGACCGAGCCCGGCGACCGTGGCCGACGCCCGCGCGAACAGCAGGTCGCCCGTGAGGATGGCGACCGAGTTGCCCCACACCTCGTGGGCCGCGGGTGCACCGCGCCGCAGCGGCGCGGAGTCCATGACGTCGTCGTGGTAGAGCGTGGCCAGGTGGGTCAGCTCGACCACGACCGCCGCGTCCACCACCTCCCGGCGTGAGCCGTCGCCCAGCTCGGCCGCGAGCAGCGTCAGCAGGGGCCGCAGTCGCTTGCCGCCGGCGTTCACCAGGTGGCGCGACGCGTCGTCGGCCAGGGGGTCCACGTTGGTCACGGCGTCGCGAAGACGCTCCTCGACCAGCGCGAGGCGCACGGTCAACCGGTCGGCCAGGTCAGGATCGGCCAGCGGGAAGGCCGTCATCGAAGTCACGGCATGAACCTATCCCGGCGCACGGACGCCGCCGCACACGGTCAGGCTCACGGCAGGAACGTCGCGACGTTCGAGATCAGCTCCAGCACCGGCGACGGGGCCACCCCCAGGACGATCGTCACGACCGCGCAGACCGCGATGGCCACGACCGCGAAGCCCTCGCTGCCGACGACGGTCGTGGTCACGGCCGACCGCGTGTCCACCTGCGGCACCGCCTCGACCGCCACGGCCGAGTCGCCGACCAGCGCGAAGCCCTCGACGGTCGGCGCGAGCGCGGCCACGTCCGGGACCTCCTCGTCGACGCCCGACGGCTCCGTGAAGAACATCAGCACGATGATCCGCACGTAGAAGAACACCGCCACCGACGACGCCAGCACGCCGATCAGGGCCAGCGGCCAGGCGCCGCCGTCGACCGCCGCCGAGAACACGGAGAACTTCCCGGCGAAGCCGGCCGTCAGCGGGATGCCCGCGAACGAGAGCAGGAAGAGCGCGAAGGTCACGGCCAGGAGCGGGTGGGTGCGGCCGAGGCCCGCCCACTGCGACAGGTGCGTGGCCTCGCCGAGCACGGGACCGGGACCGTCGCCGTCCGTGCCGGCGGCCCGCTCACGGACCAGCCACACGATGCCGAACGCCCCGATGGTCGCCGCGCCGTAGACCAGCAGGTAGAAGAGCACGGCCACGATGCCGGCATGGTTGAGCGCGACGATGCCGGTGAGGATGAACCCGGCGTGCGCGATCGAGGAGTACCCCAGCACGCGCTTCATGTCGGTCTGCACCAGGGCAGCCACGGTGCCGACGATCATGGTGAGGATCGCGACCGTCCAGAGCACCACGCCGAGGTCCCACCGCAGGTCGGGCAGCACGGTGTAGACGACCCGCAGCAGCGCACCGAAGGCGGCGACCTTGGTGCAGGCGGCCATGAAGCCGGTGATCGGCGTGGGGGCGCCTTGGTAGACGTCGGGCGTCCACGTGTGGAACGGCACCGCGCCGACCTTGAACAGCAGGCCGGACAGCAGGAGCACCGACCCCACCAGGAGCAGGCTGTCGAGGCCGCCCGGGGTAGCCGTCGCCGTGGCGATGTCGGCGTACCGCAGCGAGCCGGAGTACCCGTAGAGCAGGGCGATCCCGAACAGCAGCAGCGCCGAGGAGAACGCGCCGAGCAGGAAGTACTTCATCGACGCCTCCTGCGAGAGCAGGCGCCGGCGTCGGGCCATGCCCGTGAGCAGGTAGAGCGGCAGCGAGAGCACCTCGAGCGCGACGAACAGCGTCAGCAGGTCGCCGGCCGCGGGGAAGATCAGCATGCCGCCGGTGGCGAACAGCACGAGCGGGTAGATCTCGGTCTGCTGCACGCCCTTGCGTCGCGCCAGCTCCTCGTAGTCGGAGCCGGGCACGGCGGCGGCGTTCGGCGCGAACGCGTCCTCACCGGTCGACGTGCGGTCGGCGATGATCAGCAGCGAGAGCACCGCGAGCAGGGCGATCGTGGCCTGGAGCACCAGGGTGGGCCCGTCGACCAGGATCGAGCCGCCGAGCACGATGGTGCCGCCGGTGTCCTCGACGCCGCTCCACAGGGCGGCGACCGCGATGATTGCGCCGAACAGCGCGGCCATCGCCAGCGAGAGCTGCACCGTGCGCCGGACGCGGGCCGGCACGAACGCCTCGACCAGCACGCCGACGACGGCGGCGAGCAGCACGATGATGATCGGGCTCAGCTGAGCCCAGGCGACCGTGGGTGCGACGAAGTCGGTCACGAGTTGCTCCCCTCAGTTGCGGCGGTCGGCACGTCCTGCACGCCCACCTGCTCGAGCGTCACCGACGCGGGCGGTCGCACCAGGTCGAGCGCCGGGCCGGGCACGAACCCGAACACGACCATGAGGCCGAGCAGCGGCGCCACCACCCACTTCTCCYGCGCGACGAGGTCGGCCATCCCTTCGAGGCCGGGCCGCACAGGCCCGGTGAAGATCCGCTGGTACGTCCACAGCACGTAGACCGCGGCGAGCACGACGCCCAGGCTGGCGACGATCGACGCCGCGGGGTGCCGGGCGAACGTGCCGACCAGCACCAGGAACTCGCTGACGAAGGTCGACAGGCCGGGCAGCGCCAGGGCCGAGAGGCCGGCGACCAGGAACGTGCCCGCCATGACCGGCACGACCTTCTGCAGGCCGCCGAAGTCGGCGATCTGCTGCGACCCGCGCCGGGCCACCAGGAAGCCGGCGATGAGGAACAGCGCCGCGGTGGAGAGCCCGTGGTTGACCATGTAGAACGACGAGCCGGCGATCGACGTCGACGTGAACGCGAAGATGCCGAGCACGATGAACCCGAAGTGCGACACCGACGTGTACGCGATGAGCCGCATCAGGTCCTTCTGCCCGATGGCGAGCAGGGCGCCGTACAGGATCGACACCACGGCCAGCACGATGATCACGGGCGCGGCCCAGCGGGACGCGTCCGGGAACAGCGGCAGGCACAGCGTCAGCATCCCGAAGGTGCCCACCTTGTCGAGCACGCCGACCAGCAGGGTCGAGGTCCCGGCCGGCGCCTGCTGCGCGGCGTCGGGCAGCCAGGTGTGCACCGGGAACATGGGCGCCTTGATGGCGAAGGCCAGGAAGAACGCGCAGAACATGAGCTTCTCGGTGGTGGAGCTCAGCGTCAGGCCGGTGAGGTTGTCCGTGAGGAAGCCCTGCGGCCCGCCCGGTCCCTGCAGGTACAGGGCGATGACGGCGACCAGCATGATCAGGCCGCCGGTCAGCGAGTAGAGCAGGAACTTCACGGCCGCGTACCGCCGCTGGGCGCCGCCGAACATGCCGATCATGAAGTAGACCGGGATGAGCATGGCCTCGAACAGGACGTAGAAGAAGAACACGTCCCGCGCGGAGAACACCGCGACGATGAAGGCCTCGAGCAGCAGCACGAGGGCCAGGTAGCGGCGCAGCCGGTCGGTGGCCACCGTGAGCGCGCCCTGCTCGCGCCAGGCGGCGAGCACGACCAGCGGCACGATCAGCACCGACATGAGCACGAGCGAGAGCCCGACGCCGTCGACGCCGACGGCGTAGGACACCCCGAACGCGGGGATCCAGCCGTGGACCTCGGTGAGCTGGACGGTGCCGGCGTCGGCCACGTCGAACGCGGTGAGGGCCAGGACGCCGAGCACCAGCTCGAGCAGGGCCACGCCGAGGGCGACGGCCCGGGTGCGGCTGGCAGGGAGCAGCCACAGCGCCGCCGCGCCCAGGAGCGGCACGACGATGAGGGCGGTCAGCCAGGGGAAGGAGGACGACATCGGTGGGTGCACTCCTCAGTTCTGGATGACCAGGACGACGACGACGAGGACGACGAGCCCGAGCAGCATCGACGCGGCATAGGACCGGACGTACCCGGTCTGCAGGCGCCGCACCCACCCGCCCAGCAGGACGGTGGACAACCCGACCCCGGTGACGGTGCCGTCGATGACCGTGCGGTCCGCGTAGACGAGCGAGCGGGTCAGCGCCTGGCCGGGCTCGACCAGGACGACGTCGTTGACCGAGTCCTGGTAGAGGTCGACGCGGGCGGCCCGGGTGAGCGCCGTGCCCACGGGCGGGACGACGGGGACCTGCGAGACGGCGTACCGGCGCCAGGCGATGACCACGCCGACCAGCACGAGGCCCAGCGTGAGGACCGTCAGGACCCAGACCGGCAGCACGGGCTCGGCGTGCTCGGGCTCCCCGAGCACCGGCGCGAGCCAGTCGACGAACCGGTTCCCCATGTTGAGGAAGAACCCGAGGCCCACCGACCCGACGGCCAGCACGATCATGGGGCCGGTCATGAGCTTCGGGGACTCGTGCGGGTGCTGCGCGCTGCCGTCCCGCTTGGTGGACCAGCGGCGCTCGCCCTCGAACGTCATGAAGAACAGTCGGGACATGTAGAAGGCGGTGATCCCGGCGGCCAGCATCRTGATGCCGCCGAACACCCAGGCCCGCCACGGCGACCCGTCGACCGGTACGAACGCCGCCTCGATGATCTTGTCCTTGCTGAAGAACCCGGAGAACGGCGGGATGCCGATGATGGCCAGCCAGCCGGCCATGAACGTCAGCCACGTGATCGTCATGTACCGGGCCAGCCCACCGAAGCGGCGCATGTTCACCTGGTCGTCCATGCCGTGCATGACCGACCCGGCACCGAGGAACATGCCGGCCTTGAAGAAGCCGTGGGTCAGCAGGTGGAAGATCGCGAACGCGTACCC
>NZ_JBFULZ010000074.1:0-18117 GCF_054049635.1 Cellulomonas sp. P5_C6
GGGGTCGAGCGACGTGTCACGGATCGACCGGCGCGACCGGCTCGCGGCATCGGCAGAGGCGGAGGCCGAGGACGGCGCGGTCGGCTGCGCGGGCGCGGGCTGGGGGCTCGCGACGGTGCCGTGGGCCGGCGTCTCGTCGGCACCGCCCTGGCCGCGCATCGCCCGGCGGGAGACCGGGGCGCCGGGGCCCGTGGGAGCGGGAGCGGGGGCGGGACTCGGGGTCGCCGGCGCAGCCGCTGGCGCGGCGTCGGGTACGGCACCCGCGACGTCACCCGTCTCGGGGTTGCGATGGAGCTCGCGGCGACGGCGCCGCTCTCCCGGTTCACTCATGACTGACCTCGATACAACCTGTGCTTGGCGATGTACTGGACGACCCCGTCAGGGACGAGGTACCACACCGGCTGTCCGGCACGTTCCCGCGCGCGGACGTCGGTCGAGGAGATCGCCAGGGCGGGGACCTCCAGGACGTGGACACGATCGCCCGGGAGCCCGTCGACCGACAACGTGTGCCCGGGGCGGGTGACCGCCACGAACTGCGCCATCGAGAAGAGCTCGTCCGCATCCTTCCACGTCAGGATCTGCGTGATGGCGTCCGCGCCTGTGATGAAGAACAGTTCGGCGTCCGGGCGGGCCGTCTTGAGGTCGCGGAGGGTATCGACGGTGTACGTCACACCGGAGCGGTCCACATCCACGCGGCTCACCGTGAACCGCGGGTTCGACGCCGTCGCGATGACGGTCATCAGGTAGCGGTGCTCGGCGAGCGTGACGTCCTGGTCCAGCTTGAACGTGGGCTGACCTGTCGGGACGAAGACGACCTCGTCGAGGTCGAACCGTGCGGCGACCTCGCTGGCGGCGACCAGGTGACCGTGGTGGACGGGGTCGAACGTCCCACCCATCACGCCGAGCCGAAGTCTGCGCGGCTCCGTCATCGGCCCGGTCCCTCCCGCTGCCTCGGTCAGTGGCGCGTCCCCACGCTGCGGAACGCGTAGGTGATGAGCAGCATCGCCGTGAGTCCGACGAACGCGCCGACACCGAACACGATCGGCGGGAACGGCAGCTCGCGGGCGTGCTCGGCGCCCTCGGCAGCGGCGGCGATCAGGGCAGCGTGCACGTCATTCCTCCAGGGGTGGGCGGGAGCGACCAGTGTCGCACGGTGGGCTGTGCCATCAGGGTCGGACGTGCCCGTCTCCGTGCACGATCCACTTCGTCGTCGTCAGCTCGCCCAGCCCCATCGGGCCGCGGGCGTGCAGCTTCTGCGTGGAGATGCCGATCTCGGCGCCGAGGCCCAGCTGGCCGCCGTCGGTGAACCGCGTCGAGGCGTTCACCATGACCGCAGCGGAGTCGACCTCGGCGACGAACCGCTCCGACGACGCCAGGTCCCGAGTGATGATCGCCTCGGTGTGACCCGAGCTCCACTCGCGGATGTGGTCGAGCGCCTCGTCCAGGGAATCCACTACGCGGACGGCGATGTCGAGCGAGAGGTACTCGGTGGCCCAGTCCACGTCGGTGGCCGGCACGCAGTCGGCCTCCTCCGGGGCGAGCGCGAGCGTGGCCTCGTCGCCGTGGACGGTCACGCCCTCGTCGGCCAGCATCGCGATGGCCACCGGCAGGAACTCGTCGGCGACCGCCTGGTGGACCAGCAGCGTCTCGGCGGCGTTGCAGACGCCGACCCGCTGGGTCTTGGAGTTGAGCAGGATCGGGATGGCGACCGCCAGGTCCGCGGTCTCGTCGACGTAGATGTGCACGTTGCCGACCCCGGTCTCGACCACCGGCACCGTGGACTCGCGCACCACGGTCCGGATCAGGTCCGCTCCCCCGCGGGGCACCAGCACGTCGACCAGGCCGCGGGCGTGCATGAGCGCGACGGCACCCTCGCGTCCCCACGCGTCGATCGACTGGACCAGGGCGCCGGGGAGCCGCTGCGAGACGAGCGCCTGCGACAGGACCTCGACGATGACCTCATTGCTGGATGCGGCCGCCGAGCCGCCCCGCAGGATGACGGCGTTGCCGCTCTTGAGCGCGAGCCCGGCGGCGTCGACGGTCACGTTCGGGCGTGCCTCGTAGATCATGCCGACGACGCCCATCGGCACCCGCACCTGGCGCATGCGCAGGCCGTTCGGCAGCGTGGACCCGCGGACGACCTMCCCGACCGGGTCGGGCAGGGCCGCCAGCTCGCGCAGGGCGTCGGCGATGGCCACGATGCGCTCCGGCGTCAGCGCGAGGCGGTCCAGCAGCCCGGCCGACGTGCCGTTCGCCCGGCCGCGCTCGAGGTCCACCGCGTTGGCCGCGACGATCTCGGGGGTGGCCGCGACGAGGGCGTCCGCCATGGCGCGCAGCGCCGCGTCCTTGGTGGCGCGGGTGGCCGTCGCGAGCGTGCGGGACGCGACCTTGGCGCGCTCCGCGACCGCGCGGACCTGCGCGACGACGTCCGGCGACTCGAGCGCGTCCTGCACCGGCTGGTCGAGCGAGGTGGTCATCGGACCAGGGTAGTCCCGGTCACACCGCCACCAGGCGCTCCAGCCCGCGCGCCCGGCCCGCGTCCTGCGGTCCCCACAGCGTGGTCGACACCTCGGCCCGGACCAGCGGGACGACCTCCTCGGCGAACCGGCGCAGCACGTCCTGCTGCTGCTCGTACGGCAGCACCGGGTTGAGCGAGACGGACTGCAGGTCGTGGCCGTAGGAGCGGTGGTAGTCGAGGATCTTCTCCGCGACGCGCTCCGGGGAGCCGACGAGGGCCGGGCCGCGCTCGACCGCGTCCTCGATGTGCGTGAACGACGACACCTTGCCGGGCCGCGTCTCGCCGACATGCTTGGCGGCCATCCGGGCGGCGAAGCCCTCGTAGACCGCGCGGTACTCCTCGGTGGCCTGCTCGGTGCTGTCGGCGAGGAACAGCCCGCCCGAGCCGGATCCCACGTAGCCGACCGACGGGTCGAAGCCGTTGATCTCGAGCTGCTCGCGGTACCGGTCGATCAGCACCTTGTAGCTCTCGCGCGGCTGCAGCGCATTGGCCGAGACGATCGGGTCGCCGTGCTTCGCCGCGAGGTCCACCGAGATAGTGCTGGTCGCCGAGCCGTGCCAGATCCGGAACGGGCCGTCGTACGGCCGGGGCAGCGTCGTGGCGTCGGACAACGGCGCGTGGAACCGGCCCTCCCAGTCGACGTGCTCCTGGCTCAGCAGCAGCCGCAGCAGCTCGTAGTTCTCCTCGAGGTACTCGTACTGGTGGGCCAGCTCGAGCCCGAACAGCGGGAAGTGCTTGTCCTCGTTGCCCTTGCCGATAACGATCTCCAGCCGGCCGCGCGAGAGCACGTCGATCGTCGCGTAGTCCTCGGCCACCCGGACCGGGTCCAGCAGGCTCAGCACGGTCACGCCGGTGCTCAGCAGGATCCGGTCGGTGGCCTGCGCGAGCGCGCCCAGCAGCACGGTCGGCGACGAGGACAGGAAGTCGCCCGCGTGCCGCTCCCCCACGGCGAACGCGTCGAGCCCGAGCTCCTCGGCCAGGACGGCGGTCTCGACGACGCGCTCCAGCCGGGTGGACGGGTCGAGCAGCTCGCCCGTCACGGGGTGGGGGCCGTGGGGGACGATGTCGAGGACCTGGAACTTCACGAGCGTGCTCCTTGTGTCAGTGCGGACGTGTCGTAGCCGAAGGCCAGCAGGGTGCCGCCGTGCACGACGCGGGTCTCCCGCTCGGTGAGGCGGGTGAAGCCGAGCCGGTAGTACAGGGCGTGCGCCCCGAGCATCTGCGGCCCGGAGTTCATGACGACGCGGTCGAGGTCCCGCTGCCGGGCGAGCGCGATGACGTGCTCGGTGAGCAGCACCCCGATCCCCCGTCGGCGGGCCGCGGGGTCGACCGCGAGCAGGCGGAAGTCGAGCTCGCCGTCGCGTCCCAGCTCGGAGATGTGCTCCCCGGGCCGCGGGGTGGCGACCGTGCCGAGCAGCTCGCCCGTCGCCAGGTCCTCGGCCACCCACACCTCGTGCTCGCGCGCGCGGGTGGCCACGTCGGCCAGCGAGGCGCGGTAGTCGTCGGGCAGGTCGTAGTCGTGGCCGTACGCGTCGACGGACAGCTGCGCGACGCGCTCGAACTCGTCGGGCCGCACCAGGCGGATCCGCACGTCGGCGCTCACGAGAAGTACCCCTCCACGTCCAGGACGCCGCCGGCGTCGTCGAAGTCCTGCCGGACCGCCGCGCGCAGCGCCGGGTCGGCCAGGTAGTCCAGCGCCGTGAGCGCGAGGCCTACGGCGCCGTCGATCGCTGCCGCGTCGCCGCGCGGGCCGCCGGCCACCTCGGCGAACTCGCGGGTGTGCAGGGCGACGTCGGGGTCGCTCACGGCGATCATCGGGTGGATGCCCGGCAGGCGGACGCTCACGTTCCCGAAGTCGGTAGACGCCGCGAGGATCTCGGGCACCACACCGCCGGCCAGGACCGTGCGGCCCTGACCCGCCTGGTGCACGGCCCAACGCTCCGCCAGCGGCGAGTTGGTGCGCACGGGCAGCGTGAACGGGGCGGCGTCCCACACCAGCTCGGCCGTCGTGCCGGTGGCCAACGCGGCCCCCTGGGCGATGCCGGCGAGGCGCTCGGACAGGTCCTTGAGCGTGGCCGGGCTGGCCGACCGCACGTAGTACTCCACGGTCGCCCGCTCGGGCACGACGCTCGGCCGGGTCCCGCCCTCCAGCACCACGCCGTGCACGCGGTCGCTCGGCGGGATGTGCTGGCGCAGCATCGCCACGGCCTGATAGTTCAGCGCGACGGCGTCCAGCGCGTTGCGACCCATGAACGGGCTGGCCGACCCGTGGGCCGCGACCCCGTGATAGGTCACGCGCAGCTGCCGACGACCGAGGAACGGGTGGTCGACCACGTCGAACCCGAACGGGTGGACCATGATCGCCGCGTCGACGCCGGCGAAGAACCCGTTGCGCGCCAGGATCTCCTTGCCCGAGCTGCCCTCCTCCGCTGGCGTACCCAGCAGGAGCACCCGGCCGGGCAGCTCGAGCCCGTCCGCGACGGCCTGCCGCAGCGCCAGGAACGCCCCCGTCGCGGCCCCCGCGATGAGGTGGTGGCCGCACGCGTGGCCGACGCCCGGCAGGGCGTCGTACTCGGCGAGGATCGCGACCGTCGGGCCGGCGTCCTCGCGCGGGGCGCCGTCGTCGGGGCCGTCGGCGGTCAGACCGGCTCGCAGCGATGTCGACAACCCGTGGGACCCGACCGTGGCAGGCACTCCGTGCTCGTGCAGGAGGTTGGCGACCGCCGCGACCGAGCGGACCTCGCGGAACGCCTCCTCCGGGTGGGAGTGGATCGCGTGGGCCAGCTCGACCACGTCGGCCTCGCATGCCTTGGCCGCCGCCCGCACGAGGGCGCGTGAGGGCTCGTCGGCACCCGCGAACGGCGAGGTCAGCGGCACGAACGACGCCCGGCGCCGCTCGGTCAGCGCCCGGAGCTCGTCGAGGAAGGCKGTGGACGGGCTGGTCATCCGACGGGCGCCTCGGCCGGCAGACCGGCGTCCTTCCACGCGGGGAAGCCGCCCTCGACGTGCACGACGTTGGTGAACCCCTTGGCGCGCAGCTCGGCCGCGACCGGCCCCGACCCGCGCACCGAGCCGCAGACGACGACGATCGGCGTGTCCAGCGACACGACCGGCGCGTGGCGGGTGGCCGCGGTCAGGTCGAACTCCTCGTCGATCGCGTACCGGTCGCCGATCGTGGCCCCCGGGATCGAGCCCGTGCGGGACCGGCCGGCCTCGCTGCGCACGTCGAGCAGGAACGCGCCCTCGGCCACGCGCTCGGCGGCCTCGGTCGGGCTGACCGCGGGTGCGAGGGCCGCGGCCTCCTCGAGGCTCAGGTGCTCCGCCGGGGCGCCGGGGCGGGAGGTGGTGTTCGTCATGCGCCGGAGGCTCGACCGCGCACCGGGCGATGTCAACGATCGGCACGGGCTTCTCACATCGCGGTACGGCGGCGGGCATGAGACGCGCCTGTCCACCTGATGAGAAGGCCCCGCGGATCGTTGACGACCGCGGACTGCGTGCCTACCTTCACCGCGGTCTCGAGCCCCGACGACAAACCCTGGTTGGTCGGGCAGCAACCCTTCAGGTGTGACGGGGTGCTCCAGGTGACGACCCGGCACGGCACCCGCCGTGCAAGCACAGACCCGCCGGACCCGTCCGGCAGATCGAGGACGACCGCTCACATGTCCCGTTACATCAGCACCCGGCTCGGCCAGGCCGTCCTGGTGCTCTGGGCCGCCTACACGGTCACGTTCGTCGTGCTCTACGCGCTGCCGGGCGACCCGGTCTCGCTCATGTACGGCAGCGAGTCCAACGACGTGACGCCGGAGCAGCTCGACGCGCTGCGGGCCCAGTACGGGCTCGACCAGCCGCTGCCCGTGCAGTATGTGACCCAGCTGGGCGCCCTTATGCGCGGCAACCTCGGCACGTCCGTCGTCCTGCACCGCCCCGTGCTAGGCCTGATCGCCGAGGCGATCCCGCCCACGGCCGCCATCGCCGGCGCGGCGTTCGTGCTCGCGCTGCTGCTGGGCGGCGGGCTGGCCGTCGTCGCGACGCTGGCACGCGGCCGGGGCCTGTCCAACGCTTTGCTGGGCCTGCCCCCGCTCGRCGTGGCCATCCCGTCGTTCTGGTTCGGCCTCATGCTCGTGCAGTGGTTCTCGTTCGCGAACCCGATCTTCCCGGCCGTGGGCAACAAGGGGTTCGCGTCGATCGTGCTGCCCGCCGTGACGCTCGCGGTGCCCACCGCGGCTCTCATCGCCCAGATGCTCTCGCGCTCGCTGCGGCACAGCCTCGCCCAGCCCTACGTCGACACGGCCCGCGCCAAGGGCGCCGGTCCGGCACGCGTCCACTTCCGGCACGCGCTGCGCAACGCCTCGCTGCCCGCCCTCACGGTCATCGGCCTGGTGATCGGCGAGCTGCTCGCCGGCGCGGTGGTCACCGAGACCGTGTTCTCGCGCGCAGGCATAGGCCGGCTGACGGCCACCTCGGTCAGCGCCCAGGACATCCCCGTGGTGCAGGGCATCGTGCTGTTCGCCGCCGCCGTGTTCGTGCTGGTCAACCTCGCCGTCGACCTGCTGTACCCGCTGCTCGACCCACGGATCGTGCGGCGCAGCCGGCCGGTCAAGGCGCCGGTGTCGACCGAGGCGGCGCAGGTCCGTCGGCCCGTCACGGCGGGGGTGTGACATGACGGACCTCCTGAACGAGAAGGTCGCGGCCGACGACTTCGCCGCCACCGCCCCGGACCGCCTGGCCGACGCGATCCGCGACCGGCAGGACGCCGCGACCCCCGGCCCGCTCGCCTGGGTGGGCGAGCTCGCCCGCCGGCCCGGCCTGCTGCTCGCACTCGTCTGGATCGCCCTGGTCCTGCTCGCCGCGTTCGTGCCCCAGCTGCTCGCGCCCGGTGACCCGCTGACCGGCGTGCCCGCGGACAAGCTGCAGCCCCCGTCGGGGGCGCACTGGTTCGGCACCGACCAGCTCGGTCGCGACCTCTACACGCGCGTGGTTCACGGCACGCACCTGACCCTCGAGGCGGCGCTCGTCGCGGTGGGCGTCGGCCTTCTGGTCGGGGCCCTCGTCGGGCTGCTGGCGGGCTTCGTCGGCGGGGTGTTCGACGACGTCGTCATGCGCGCGGTGGACGTGCTGCTGTCCATCCCGGCGCTGCTGCTCTCGCTCGCCCTCATCACGGCGCTCGGATTCGGCACGGTCAAGGTCGCGATCGCCGTCGGCCTGGCCAGCGTCGCCACGGTGGCGCGGATCATGCGGTCCGAGGTCCTGCGCGTCCGGTCGTCCGTGTACGTCGAGGCCGCGCACGCCGGCGGCAGCCGCTGGTGGTCCGTGCTGTTCCGCCACGTGCTGCCCAACGCCGCCGGCCCGGTGGTCGTCCTGGCGGCCCTGCAGCTGGGCGCGGCGATCCTGGCGGTCTCCGCGCTGAGCTTCCTCGGCTACGGCGCGCCGCCACCGGCGCCCGAGTGGGGCGCGCTCGTGTCCGGCGGCCGCGACTACCTGCGGACGTCGTGGTGGCTGACCACGCTGCCCGGCCTGACCATCGCCGTGAGCGTGCTGGCCGCCGGCCGAATCTCGCGGTCCCTCGACCGTCCCGACGGGGGTGCCGCATGAGCGAGCGCCTGCTCACCGTCACCGACCTCGCCGTCGCCTACAAGGCCCGCCGCGGCACGGTCCGCGCCGTCCGGGACGTCTCGCTGCACGTCGACGCGGGCGAGACCGTGGCGGTCGTCGGCGAGTCCGGCTCCGGCAAGTCGACCACCGCCGCGGCCGTGGTCCGGCTGCTGGCCCCCGCCGCCGTCATCGACCACGGCAGCATCGATCTGCTGGGCCACGACATGGCCCGCGCCACGCAGCGCGAGCTCCGCAATGTGCGCGGCCTGCTGGTGGGCCTGGTCCCGCAGGACCCGACGGTCTCGCTCAACCCCGTGACCCGCGTGGGCGAGCAGGTGGCCGAGGTGCTGCGCATCCACGGCCTGGCGGACCGCAAGAACGCGATGATCGAGGCGGTCGAGGCGCTGGACCGCGCCGGGCTGAGCAACCCGGAGGTCCGGGCCCGCCAGTACCCGCACGAGCTGTCCGGCGGCATGCGGCAGCGCGTGCTCATCGCCATCGCGCTCGCGGCCCAGCCCCGCCTGCTCGTCGCCGACGAGCCGACCAGCGCGCTCGACGTGACGGTGCAGCGCCAGATCCTGGACCACCTCGAGCAGCTGACGACGGGCACCGGGACCGGCGTGCTGCTCATCACCCACGACCTCGGGGTGGCCGCCGACCGCGCCGACCGGATCGTCGTGATGTCGCAGGGGCGGGTGGTCGAGCAGGGCACGCCCGACCAGGTGCTCGGCTCGCCGTCGGACCCGTACACGCGCGCGCTCCTCGCCGCCGCCCCCAGCCTCCGGGGCGCCCGCCGCATCGCCGCGCCCGTGCCGCCGACCGCCGTCCCCGCGCTCGAGGTCCGGCACCTGTCCAAGGACTTCGCGCTGCCGCGGTCCGCGGGCGGCGGGACGCTGCGGGCCGTCGACGACGTCTCGTTCGTCCTGCCCCGCGGTCGCACCCTCGCCCTGGTCGGCGAGTCCGGCTCGGGCAAGTCCACGACCGCCCGGCTCGCACTGAGGCTGGTCGACCCCACCGCCGGCTCGGTCCTGGTGGACGGCGCGGACGTCACGCACACCCGCGGGGCGGCCCTGCGGCTCCTGCGCCGCCGGATGCAGGTGGTCTACCAGAACCCGTACGCGTCGCTCGACCCGCGGTACTCGGTCCAGCGGATCATCACGGAGCCCCTGCAGGCCTTCGGCGTGGGGTCCCGCGCGGAGCGGGCCGCCCGGTCCGCGGAGCTGCTCGACCTGGTCGCGCTGCCCCGGACGGTGCTCCAGCGGCGCCCCGCGGAGCTCTCGGGTGGCCAGCGTCAGCGCGTCGCCATCGCGCGTGCGCTGGCCCTGCACCCCGAGCTCGTGGTGCTCGACGAACCCGTCTCCGCACTCGACGTGTCCGTCCAGGCGCAGATCCTCGACCTGCTCGCGGACCTGCAGACCGAGCTCGACCTCAGCTACCTGTTCATCTCGCACGACCTCGCGGTGGTGCGGCAGGTGGCCCACGAGGTCGCCGTCCTGCAGCGCGGCCGCGTGGTCGAGCAGGGCGAGGTCGAGGCCGTGTTCGCCCGGCCCCAGGATCCCTACACGGCCGAGCTGCTCTCCGCGATCCCCGGTGCGCGCGTGCGCGCGGGCGAAGGGGGTGCCTCGTGACCTCGTGTCGACGTGACTGAGCCCGCACCCCGTCACCCCCACCCCTCAGCAAGGAGCATCACCCATGTCTGTCCGACGACCTTCGCGCCGTCATGCCGGCTTCCTCGCCGGCCTCGCCACCACGGCCCTCCTGCTCGCCGCCTGCTCCTCGGGCTCCGACCAGCCGGGTGCCGACGCCGCGACGACCGCGACCGCCGCGGCGGTCGACGGCGGCGACCTGACGTTCGCCATCGGCAACGACCCCATCTCGATCAACCCCGCCGGCATCGGCTCGGGCAACGACACGCTGTACGTCACGCGCCAGCTGGTCGACTCGCTGCTCTGGCAGGACCCCGCCGACGGCTCGCTGAAGCCGTGGCTCGCCACGGCGTGGGAGGCCAACGCCGACTCGACACAGTTCACGTTCACGCTGCGCGATGACGTCACGTTCTCCGACGGGACGCCCTTCGACGCCGACTCGGTGAAGAAGAACTTCGACGACACGGTCGCCGCCGGCGCCAAGAGCTCCGCCGCGGCCAGCTTCCTCGGCTACGTCGGGACGACCGTCGTCGACCCGACCCACGTCACGGTCGCCTTCAAGGCCCCGAACTCGGCGTTCCCGCAGGCCACCACGACCGTCGCGCTCGGCTTCCTCGCCGACTCGACGCTCGCCATCCCGTTCGACGACCGCGCGAGCGGCACGGGCGTCGTCGGCACCGGCCCCTTCACGCTGGACCACTACACCAAGGACACCGAGACGGTGCTCACGGCCCGCGACGACTACGCGTGGGGACCGGACGGCCGCGAGAACACGGGCAAGGCGCACCTGGACAGCGTGACGTTCCAGGTGATCCCCGAGGCGGGCGTGCGCACCGGCGCGCTGACCTCGGAGCAGGTCGACGTGATCGGCGGCGTCCAGCCGACCGACATCGAGACGCTCGAGTCGTCGGGCTTCGGCGTCGTCCACCGGGCCAACCCCGGCATCACCTTCGGCCTGACGTTCAACGAGGCCGGCGCCCTGGGGTCCGACCCGGCCGTCCGTGAGGCGATCGCCCTGACCGTGAACCCGACCGAGGTCCGCGACACGGCGCTCAACGACGGGTTCGCCGTCGCCGAGGGCCCGCTGGCCAGCACCACCCCCGGTGTGGCGGACCTGAGCAAGGACCTGGTCACCGACCCGAAGAAGGCCGCGAGCGTGCTCGACGACGACGGCTGGGCCAAGGGGTCCGACGGCATCTACGCCAAGGGCGGCACGCGCCTGGCCCCCGTGCTGGTGTGGATCACCAACTTCTCGCCCAACCAGACGTCGGTCGAGCTCATCCAGCAGGAGCTCAAGGCCAACGGCATCGACGCCACGCTGTGGAGCGGCGCCGTGCCGGACTTCCAGGCGAAGCTCAAGGAGGGCTCGTTCGACCTGGTCTGGGGCAACCTGAGCCGGGCCGACGGTGACGTGCTGCGGACGCAGTACTCCACGGCGGCGACCAACTTCTACAAGCTGGCCGACCCCGACCTGGAGGCGCTGCTGCAGAAGCAGCTGACCATCAGCGACCCGACCGAGCGCAACGCCGTCCTCGCGGACGCCCAGGAGCGCCTGGTCACCCAGCACCACGTCATCCCGGTGCACGAGCTCACCACGTTCCTCGGTCTGGGCACCGAGGTGCACGCGGTCGAGCTCGGGGCGGACTCCCGCCTCGACCAGCTGACGCAGGCCTGGCTCGGCAGCTGACGGCACGACGACGTCCGCACTCCTGGGGGCTCGAGCCCTCTCGAGTGCGGACGTCGCTTTCTCGACATCCACGACGTCCGCACTCCTGGGGGCTCGAGCCCTCTCGAGTGCGGACGTCGCGGCGGGTTCGGGTACCGCGGTCAGCGGCGGCGGCGGACCAGGACCAGGTCGTCGCGGTGAACCAGCTCGCGGTCGTAGCCGGGGCCCAGCGCGGCGCGCAGCTCGGTGGTGGACCGACCCAGCAGGGGCGGCACCTCCTCGGCGTCGTACGACACCAGCCCGCGCGCCACCAGCACACCGTCGGGCCCGACGAGCTCGACGGGGTCGCCGGCCTCGAACGTGCCCTCGACGCCCGTCACGCCGGCGGGCAGCAGCGACGTCCCGCGCTCGAGCACGGCCCGGACCGCGCCCGCGTCGAGGATGAGCCGCCCGCGCGTGCTCGCCGCGTGCGCGAGCCAGAGGCGGCGGATCGAGGTGCGGCGGCCGGTCGCGGTGAACCAGGTGCCGACGTCCTCGCCGGCCAGCGCCTGCGCCGCCTGCGCGGCCGACGTGAGGATCACGGGCACGCCGGACTGCGTGGCGATCGCGACCGACTCCAGCTTGGTGATCATGCCGCCGGTGCCCACCGCGCTCCCCCGCGAGGCCACGTCGATGCCCTCGAGGTCCTGCGCGTGCACGACGGAGGCGATCCGTCGGGACCCGTCGCGCGACGGCGGCCCGGTGTAGAGCGAGTCCACGTCGCTGAGCAGCAGCAGCGCGTCGGCGTGCACCAGGTGCGAGACCAGGGCGGCGAGGCGGTCGTTGTCCCCGAACCGGATCTCGTCGGTGGCCACGGCGTCGTTCTCGTTGATGACGGGGACGATGCCGAGGTCGAGCAGCCGGGTCAGCGCCCGGTGCGCGTTGCGGTAGTGCACGCGCCGCACGGTGTCGTCGGCGGTCAGCAGCACCTGCCCCACCTGCAGGCCGTGCCGGGCGAACGCGGCCGTGTAGTGCGCGACGAGCAGGCCCTGGCCGACCGAGGCCGCCGCCTGCTGCGTCGCGAGGTCCTTGGGACGGGTGGCCAGGCCGAGCGGGCCGATGCCGGCCGCGATCGCCCCCGACGACACCAGCACCACCTGCCCGCCGGCCGCCCGGCGCGCCGCCAGCACCTCGACGAGCGCGTTGAGCCGCTCGGGCGCCAGCCGACCGTCGGGCGTGGTCAGGGACGAGGAGCCGATCTTGACGACCACCCGGGACGCCGAGACCAGCTGCTGGCGGTCCTGCAGGGCGTCGGCGGTCACGTGCGGCATTCTGCCGCGTGCCGGCGCACGGTCACGCGGATATCCGCTGAGCGGACGTCAGCTCTCCGCCGCGTCCGTCCAGACCCCGGCCTCGCGCTCGGTCCACAGCTCCTCGCGCGCCTCGGTCTTGGCGTCCATGCGCTCCTTGTACTCCTGGCGCTTCTCTCCACGCGTCGGGCGCGAGTGGTCCTCGAGGCGCAGGTCCACGCCGCGGGGCCCACCGAGGAACTCGGAGCCCGTCATGAGCGTCGGCTCCCAGTCGAAGACGACCGCGTTGTGCTCGGGACCGATGCGGACCTCGTCGCCCGCGACCGCACCGGCGGCGAACAACCGGTCCTCGACGCCCAGGCGGGCGAGCCGGTCCGCGAGGTAGCCGACGGCCTCGTCGTTGGAGAAGTCGGTCTGGCGCACCCAGCGCTCGGGCTTCTCGCCGCGCACCCAGAAGTACACGCCCTGGCCCTCGACCTCGCGGCGCGTGACCGTGAAGCCCGCGTCGTCGACCGCCTTGGGGCGCAGCACGACGCGCGTGTTCTCGACGACCGGTGCCTCGCGGCGGGCCTTGTCGACGATCTCCCCGAGGGCGAACGTCAGCGGGCGCAGGCCCTCGTGGCTGGCGGTGGACACCTCGAACACGCGGAACCCGCGGGCCTCGAGGTCGGGCTTGACCAGCTCGGCCAGCTCGCGCGCCTCGGGGACGTCGATCTTGTTGAGCACGACGATCTGGGGGCGCTCGAGGAGCGGCACCCGGCCGCCCTCGATGTCCAGGTCGCCCGCGTAGGTCCGCAGCTCGACCTCGATGTCCTCGAGGTCCGAGAGGGGGTCGCGGTCCGGCTCGAGGGTCGCGCAGTCGAGCACGTGCACGATGACCGCGCACCGCTCGATGTGCCGCAGGAACTCCAGCCCGAGCCCACGTCCCTCGGACGCGCCGGGGATGAGGCCGGGCACGTCGGCGACGGTGTACCGCGCGCCACCGGCCTGCACCACGCCGAGGTTCGGCACCAGCGTGGTGAACGGGTAGTCGGCGATCTTGGGCCGGGCCGCGGAGATCGCGGCGACCAGGCTGGACTTGCCCGCACTGGGGTAGCCGACCAGGGCGACGTCCGCGATCGTCTTGAGCTCGAGGACGATGTCCTGCTCGTTGCCCGGCTCACCGAGCAGCGCGAACCCGGGGGCCTTGCGGCGCTGCGAGGCGAGGGCGGCGTTGCCGAGCCCGCCGCGCCCGCCGGCCGCGGCGACGTACTGCGCGCCCACGCCGACGAGGTCCGCGAGCACGGTGCCGTCGGGGGCCTTGACGACCGTGCCGTCCGGGACACCGAGGACCAGGTCGCTCCCGGTCGAGCCGGAGCGGTGGTCGCCCATGCCCTGGGTTCCCGACGGCGCGTGCCGGTGCGGCGAGTGGTGGTAGTCGAGCAGCGTGGTGACCTGCGGGTCGACCTCGATGATCACCGAGCCACCGTTGCCGCCGTTGCCCCCGTCGGGGCCGGCGAGCGGCTTGAACTTCTCCCGGTGGATGGACGCACAACCGTGCCCACCGTCACCGCCGGTCGCATGCAGCACGACCCGGTCGACGAATGTCACCACGGCTGAACCTCCCTTGCATTGCTACGTCTCGATACTCACACGCAGAAGGGGCGCACCGCACCGGTGCGCCCCTCCCACGACAGACCCGACGCGGACCGATGCCGCGTCGTCATGACTTGCTCAGACCTCGGCCGCCACCACGATGTCGATGACCTTGCGGCCACGGCGCGTCCCGAAGGTCACGGCGCCCGGGGCGAGGGCGAACAGGGTGTCGTCGCCGCCACGGCCGACGTTCACGCCGGGGTGGAAGTGCGTGCCGCGCTGGCGGACGATGATCTCGCCGGCCTTGACGACCTGGCCACCGAAGCGCTTGACGCCCAGGCGCTGGGCGTTCGAGTCGCGACCGTTGCGCGAGGAGCTCGCGCCCTTCTTGTGTGCCATGACGAACCTGCTTTCGTGCTCAGAGAATGGGGGGCTGCGGGTGCCTGCGGCCAGCCGGCCGACGGCGCGAGATCAGGAGATGCCGGTGACCTTGAGGCGGGTCAGCTTCTGGCGGTGACCCTGGCGCTTGCGGTAGCCGGTCTTGTTCTTGTACTTGAGGATGTCGATCTTGGGACCCTTCTCGTCCCGCACGACCTCCGCCGTCACCGTCACCTTGGCCAGGGCCTTGGCGTCGGTGGTGACCTTCTCGCCGTCGACGAGGAGCAGGGCGGGCAGCTCGACGGTCGAGCCGGCCTGCGCAGCGAGGCGGTCGACGACGACGACGTCGCCCACCGCGACCTTCTCCTGGCGGCCGCCAGCCTTCACGATCGCGTACACCACGTTGCTGCTCATCTCTGCTCGTCGAACTGCTTGTCAACTACTCAGGCGAAAGTGCTGGTGCCTACCTGCGCCCGCGCACATCCCGTTGCGACCGGAGGTGACCGGTGCCCGTGGGGGTTCGCGTCGGCGCCGCTTCGGCGGCACACATGATCAGCGCGCACACGACGCGCCGACGTTCTAGGGTACGGACCCCACGCCGCAGGGTCAAACCTGGCAGGCGCGGCGCAGGGTCCACGTGACCTAACGCACGTCCTCGTCGCCCTCGGGCTGCTCGGACTCGGGCTCGGCGTCGGGCTCGTCGGACTGGGGCTCCGCGTCGGACTCGGGCTCCGGCTCGTCGTCGGCCGCGAACACGTCGGCGGGGACCGCCGTGAGCTCGAGCTCCTCGACCGGGCCCTCGTCCTCGGCCGACGCCTGGACGGCGGCGAACTCGGCGAACACGTCGAGCCCGGGCGCGCTGGGGGCGTGCTCCTCGGCCTCGATCTCGACACCCTCGACGACCTCGACCTGCTCGACCGACGCGACCGGCGCGTGGTGCTCGTGGTCGTGCTCGTGCGCGTGCGCCGCCGCGGCGGCGATCGTCGCCAGCGTGGCCTTGACGGCCTCGCGCGCCTCCGGCAGGACCGGGACACCGGCGTGCGGCACGTGCGTGACGGGCTCCTTGGCGCCACCCCGCTTGCGACGCGAACGCGGGGCGGTGCCCTCGGACGCGACCGGCTGCGGCTGGGGCGCACCGGCGTCGGGACGCTGGTTATTCTTCTCGATCGGCTCCTCGTGCACGATGAAGCCGCGCCCGTGGCAGTGCTCGCACGTCTCGCTGAACGCCTCGACCAGGCCCTGGCCCACGCGCTTGCGGGTCATCTGCACGAGGCCCAGCGAGGTGACCTCGGCGACCTGGTGCTTGGTCCGGTCGCGGCCGAGGCACTCGACCAGGCGGCGGAGCACGAGGTCGCGGTTGGACTCGAGCACCATGTCGATGAAGTCGATGACGATGATGCCGCCGATGTCGCGCAGCCGGAGCTGGCGGACGATCTCCTCGGCGGCCTCGAGGTTGTTGCGCGTCACCGTCTCCTCGAGCGTGCCGCCCGAGCCGGTGAACTTGCCGGTGTTGACGTCGACGACCGTCATGGCCTCGGTGCGGTCGATGACCAGCGAGCCGCCCGAGGGCAGCCAGACCTTGCGGTCCATGCCCTTGGCCAGCTGCTCGTCGATGCGGTGCACGGCGAACACGTCGGTGTCGGACTCCCAGCGCGTGACCTTCTGCGCCAGGTCGGGGGCGAGCTCGTCGATGTAGGACGAGATCGTCGACCACGCGTCGGCGCCCTCGACCACGAGGGACGAGAAGTCGTCGTTGAAGATGTCGCGGACCACGCGGATGGCCATGTCCGGCTCGCCCTGGAGCAGGGCCGGGGCCGACGCGGTCTTCGACTTCTTCTCGATGGCCTCCCACTGGCCCTGCAGGCGGGCGATGTCGGCGCGCAGCTCGTCCTCGGACGCGCCCTCGGCGGCGGTGCGCACGATGACGCCCGCCGAGTCCGGGACGATCTCGCGCAGGATCCGCTTGAGGCGGTTGCGCTCGGTGTCGGGCAGCTTGCGGCTGATGCCGGTCATGCCGCCGCCGGGCACGTAGACCAGGTAGCGGCCGGCCAGCGTGACCTGCGAGGTCAGGCGGGCGCCCTTGTGACCGATCGGGTCCTTGGTGACCTGCACCAGGACCGGGTCGCCGGACTTGAGCGCCTGCTCGATGCGGCGGGCGGACCCGCCCTCGAGACCGGCGGCGTCCCAGTTGACCTCACCGGCGTAGAGCACGGCGTTGCGGCCCTTGCCGACGTCGACGAAGGCGGCCTCCATGCTGGGCAGCACGTTCTGCACGCGGCCGAGGTAGACGTTGCCCACCATCGAGGCCTGCGCCTGGTTGGACACGTAGTGCTCGACCAGCACGCCGTCCTCGAGCACCGCGATCTGGGTGCGGGCGTTCTTCTCGCGCACGATCATCGAGCGGTCGACGGACTCGCGGCGGGCGAGGAACTCCGACTCGGTGATGATCTGGCGACGACGGCCGGCGTCGCGGCCGTCCCGGCGGCGCTGGCGCTTGGCCTCGAGGCGCGTGGAGCCGCGCAGCGCGGTGACCTCGTCGCTGGGCGCACGGGTGCGTGCTGCGCGGGGCTCGTTCTGCTCGCCACCCTCGCCGCGCGAGGAGCCACGGCGACGACGGCGACGACGACGGCTCGAGCCGGCGTCCTCCCCCGTGGCGTCGTCCGCGTCGGACTCGGCGGTCTCGTCCTCGTCCTGCTCGGACCCGGCCTCGTCGTCGTCGACCTCGGAGTCGGACCCGCCGGGCGCGTCGGTGCGGCTGCGACGTCCGCGGCCACCACGACGGCGGCGGCGGCGGGGCTGGCCGGACGTGCCGGCGGCCTCGTCGGTCTCGTCGGTGACGTCGTCCTCGTCCTCGTCCAGCTCGGCGTCGGCGGGGGCGTCGGCGACGGCCACCTCGTCGGTGACGACGTCCTCGTCCTCGGGCCGCGCGGCGTCACCGCTGCGGCCGCGACGACCGCGGCGGCGCGAGCCACGCGCAGGAGCGGCGCTGTCGGACTCGACCGCGTCGGCGGTCTCGACCGTCGCCTCGTCGGACGCGGCAGCAGCCTCGGCCTCGGCGCGGTGCGCGGCCTCGGAGATCTCCTCCGGCGAGCCGGTGCTGGCCTGCGCGCGGCGACGGCGGGGCCGGGCCGCGGACGGGTCCGGCGCCTGGAAGAGCAGCGCGGTGGTGGCGAAGCGGGGGCCGGTCGACGTGCTGCTGGTCGTGGCGTTCGGCTCGGCGGGCGGCACCGTGGCCGCGAGCTCGGCGAGCACGTCCAGGGTCGGGGCTGCGGACTCGGCGTCCTCGTCCTCCTCCTCGACCGGCTCGGGCGCGACCTCGAACACCGGCTCCGGCGCGGCGGCGGCACGGGTGCCGGAGCGGCGACGACGCGGGGCGGACTTGGCGGCGGGCTCGTCGGCGACGGGGGCCTCGGCGACAGCGGCAGTCTCGGCGACGGGGGCCGGCGTCTCGAC
>NZ_JBFULZ010000075.1:0-17994 GCF_054049635.1 Cellulomonas sp. P5_C6
CGCCGAGGCCGTGCGGCAGTACGAGGAGACGTTCACGACGCTGCTCATGCGCTCGGGCCTGCCCCGGATCGCCGCGGGAGTGCTGACCTGCCTGTACACCACGGACGCCGGCAGCCTGACGGCGTCCGAGCTGGTCGAGCGCCTCCAGGTCAGCCCGGCGTCCATCTCCAAGGCGATCGCGTTCCTCGAGAGCCAGGGCCTGGTCCTGCGGGAGCGCGACGAGCGCCGTCGCGAGCGCTACGTGGCCGACGCCGGGGTCTGGTACCAGTCGATGATCGCGAGCGCGCGCTCGAACGCCGAGCTGGCCGAGACCGCGCGGCAGGGCGTCAGCGTGCTCGGCCCGGACACCCCGGCCGCCGTCCGCCTCGAGAACGTCGCCCGCTTCATGGACTTCGTCGGCGAGAGCATCGCCCGCGCCGCGGAGCAGGCCCGCGAGATCCTCTACACGAAGCCCGAGCGCGGCTGAGACCGCTACGCCAGCTCGTCGCGACGGCGCGACAGGTACGCGGTCTCCGCGGTGTTGCCCGCGAGCGCGATGGCCCGGTCGTAGGCCGCGCGCGACTCCGCGTCGCGTCCCTGCCGGCGCAGCAGCTCGGCGCGGGTGGCGTGCAGGGCGTGATAGCGGTCCAGGGCGTCGCCGAGGCCGTCGACCAGCTCCAGCGCCACCTCGGGACCGTCGAGCTCGGCGACCGCGATGGCCCGGTTGAGGGCGACGATCGGCGAGGGGTCGAGCCGGACGAGCTGGTCGTAGAGGGCGACCACCTGCGACCAGTCGGTGTCGTCGGCGTCGCGCGCGTCGGTGTGCACGGCGTTGATCGCCGCCAGCAGCTGGTACCGGCCCGGGGCGGCCCCGCTGGCCAGGCGCTCGCGGACCAGGCGGTGGCCCTCGTCGATCAGCGCGTCGTCCCAGACCCCGCGGTCCTGGTCGCGCAGGGAGACGAGCTCGCCGTCCGCCGAGACGCGGGCGGGCCGACGCGCCTCGGTCAGGAGCATCAGCGCCAGGAGTCCGGCCGCCTCGCCGTCCTGCGGGAGCAGTGTGCGGATCAGGCGCGTCAGCCGGATCGCCTCCGCGGTCAGGTCGGGGCGGACCGGGTCGGTGTCGGGGCCGGTGGCCAGGTAGCCCTCGTTGAAGACGAGGAACAGGACCGCGAGCACGCCGGTGATGCGCGCCGGCAGGTCCGGCGTGGACGGCACGCGGTAGGGGATGCGGGCCGCGGCGATCTTGGCCTTGGCCCGGGTGATCCGCTGACCCATCGTGGTCTCCTGCACCAGGAAGCCGCGGGCGATCTCCGGCACGGTCAGGCCGCCGACCATCCGCAGGGTCAGCGCCACCCGTGCATCGATCGCGAGGGCCGGGTGGCAGCACGTGAAGATCAGCCGGAGCCGGTCGTCGTCGATGGCGCCGAGCGGCTCGGGCGGGACGTCGTCGGCCAGCAACAGCGCCTCCCGATGCTTGTCGTCGCGCCTGTTCTCGCGGCGGATCCGGTCGATCGCCTTGCGCGTCGCGGTCAGGGTCAGCCACCCACCGGGGTTGGGCGGGACGCCGTCGACCGGCCAGCGCTCGACCGCGGTCGCGAACGCCTCGGCCGCGGCCTCCTCGGCGACGTCGAGTCCGAAGCGCCGGGCCAGCGCGGCCACCACCCGGGCCCACTGCTCGTGGTGGGCCCGGACGATCGCCGCGTGCGCGTCGGTCGGGGTCACACGACCAGGAACGGTCGCACCTCGAGGCGCCGGTTGCAGGCCCTCGACCCGTCGGCCATGAGCGCGAGCGCGGCGTCGAGGTCGGGGGCGTCGATGATCCAGAAGCCGGCGATGTGCTCCTTCGACTCGAGGAAGGGACCGTCGGTGAACACCGGCTCGTCCCCTCGGCCGTCGACGACCGTCGACGTCTCGGGCGCGGCCAACCCGCCGGCGAACACCCAGTGGCCACCGGCCCGCAGGCGGTCGTTGAAGTCGTCGATCGCCACCGCCTCCTCCGGCGTGCCTGAGTTGGTCCGGTGGTCGATCACGGACACCAGGTACTGCATCTCATACCTCCAGGGACATCGTGATTACGCGTACTGCGGGCGCCCGACGGGTCGGTAGGACTGCACGGTGATGCCTGTCGGGAAACGGCGCGACTCCACCAGCTCGAGGGCGAAGTCCGTGCCCGTCTCGGGGAACAGCCTCGTGCCTGCGCCGACGATCACGGGGCAGACCACCAGCGTCATCTCGTCGACCAGCTCGTGCTCGAGCAGCCAGCGGATCAGCCGGCCGCTGCCGTGCACCTGCAGCTCGCCGCCGGGAGTGGCCTTCAACGACCGGACGGCCGCCTCGAGATCGCCGGACAGCACCGTGGTGCCCGCCCACTGCGGGTCGGTGAGCGTGTGCGAGGCGACGAACTTCGGACGGGAGCTCAGGGCGCCGACGAACGGGTTGTCGAGATCGTCCCGCACCCCCCAGTAGCCGGCGAACAGCTCGTAGGTGCGCCGGCCGAACAGGAACGCGTCGGCCCGCTGGTAGAAGTCGCCGATGTAGGCGGTCGACTCCTCGTCTCCGAGCGGCAGCGCCCAGCCGGCCCGGTCGAACCCGGGGTCGAGCACGGGGTTGCGTCCGCCGTTCCCCTGCATCACGCCGTCGACGGTGATCTGGGTGTTCGTGACCAGCCTCATGATCGTCGTCCCCTCCCGGGCACCCTCGGCGGGCGGCCCCTCACCCTTGCTACGCACGAGGATGCCGCGATCCGACAGGTCAGGTGCACCTGAGCGGCCGGTTCTCGCGTGGACAGCCCCCGATGCCGCCACAACACTGGACTCGCGAAGACCGGAGCCTCGGCGAGGAGCACTCATGGCAGCAACCTTCACGCGGTCCGACCAGCTGCAGGGGGCGGAGTTCGTCGGCACGAACCTGCGCGGCGCCCGGTTCGTCGAGTCCGACCTGTCCGGCATCGTGATGCGCGGGGTGGACGTGGCGGGCGCGGACATCGACGCGCCATGGATCACCGAGGAGGACAGCTCCTTCGTGATCAACGGGGTGGACGTGGCGCCGTTCGTCGAGGCCGAGCTCAACCGCCGCTTCCCCGGGCGGGCCGAGCGCCGCGCCCCGGATCCGGACAGCCTCCTCGAGGCGTGGGACGTGCTGCAGCGCACGTGGGACGCGACGCTCGAGCGTGCCGCCGCGATGCCGCAGGGTTCGGTCGACGTGTCCGTGGCCGGCGAGTGGTCGTTCGCGCAGACCCTCCGCCACCTGGTCATGGCCACGGACATCTGGTTCCGCAAGGCGATCCTGCAGCTCGAGCAGCCGTTCGACCCCATCGGCCTGCCGGACGTCACCTTCGACGCCGACGCGTCGGCGTTCTCGGCCGGCACGCCGACGTACGCCGAGGTCCTCGAGGTGCGGGCCGGACGCGTCGCGATGGTGCGGGACTTCATCGCCACCGTCACGCCGGACGAGCTGGCGGCCGAGCGCCGGAACCCGCACAACCCCGAGTACCCCGAGAGTGTGCTCAAGTGCCTGCACGTGATCCTCGAGGAGGAGTGGGAGCACCACCGCTTCGCCGTGCGGGACCTGGGCCTGATCGAGGCGACTCCCGAGGCGTGAGCGGCTCGGCCTGACGGGGTTCACCCGCGCCTCACCGGGCGTTCGCCCTGGTCGGCGAGTGTCGATCAGGCGGCCGCAGTCTTTCGCCCCCTGCGCCGGTCGACGAACGCCGGGGGCGGTGAGATGGTCGACTGACGAAGCACCGCGGAGGGTTCATCAGTGCTCGCACTTCGACGCAGGAGCAAGGGTCGTCATCGCGCGCGCCCGCTCGCCCGGAGTCGCGTCCCCGAGCCCGTCGCGGTCCTCTCCACGGTCGCCCTGCTGACCGCCGCGCTCGCTGCGGCCCCCTTCCTGCCGTCCCACTCGGCCGACGTCGTGCAGCCGGTGGTGGTCGCCGTGCCGGCCACCGAGAAGCAGGTCCCGCCGGAGCCGACGAGCCGGGCGGTCCGGTCGGCGATCGACCGGCTGCACGAGCGCGTGACGGCGGTGGAGACGGCGACCGTGACGCTCACCGGCGAGCCCGTCGCCGCGGCGGAGCCGGCGCCGACACAGGTGCCTCGCCTGCGACCCGACTTCGTGGAGAACGTGGTCGCCGTGGCGGCGCCCGCCCCCGAGCTGAGCGTCGAGCAGCTGCCGGTCCGCGTGCAGGACGCCCGCCAGGAGGTGGCCGGCGGGGACGTCGCCGCCGCCGCACGGGCGGTCACCGGCGTGGAGACGGACGTGCTGCTGGTCTCGCTCGACCTGGCCGACCAGTCGGCCCAGAACTCCGCCCTGGCGCGACTGCTGGTCGCCGCGGACCCGAACGTCGCGGCCCTCGACGCCGCGGTCGGGGCGACCCACGCCGCCGCGAGCGCCCGGGACGTGGTCGCCGCCGCCTCGGCGGCCGTCCAGGCCCGGGATGCCGCGACCGGCATCACGGCGGCCGCCCAGCAGGCCGCGCTGACCGCCGACGAGGCCACGAAGGCCGCCATCGCCAAGGCCGACCAGCAGGCGCGGTCCACCGACGGCTACACCAACGGGAACATCCCGCTCGAGGTGCTCTGCGCGGTCGCGTTCGCGCCCCAGCACCACCTGCGGTGCGACGCCGCCGACGCGCTGGTGCGGATGAACGAGGCGTACAAGGCCGCGTTCGGGCACGACATCGTCATCTCGGACTCGTACCGCAGCCTGGCCGCGCAGATCACGACGAAGGCGGCCAAGGGGGGCCTCGCCGCCGTGCCGGGCACCTCGAACCACGGGTGGGGCCTGGCCATCGACCTGGGCGACGGCGCCGACAGCTACCGCTCCGCGCAGTATGCCTGGCTCTCGGCCAACGCCGTCCTCTACGGCTGGCACCACCCGACCTACATGGACGAGGGCGGTCGCGGGCCGCACGAGCCGTGGCACTGGGAGTTCGGCACCACCGACGACCGCGGGACCGGCACGTCGGTGCCGATCCTCGTGAACGGGGAGCCGAACGCCGCGACGCCGGTCGTCCCGGTCGCGCCCGTCGCTGAGCAGCCGACGCCGACGCCGACGGACATGCCGACGCCTTCGGACACGCCGACGCCCACGCCCTCGGAGACGCCCACGCCGACCCCCTCGGACACGCCGGCGCCGTCGGACACGCCGACGGAGACCCCGACCCCCACGCCGTCGGACGCGCCCACCGAGACTCCGGCGCCGGCGCCCTCGGACCCGCCCGCAGAGACCCCGGCCCCGGCGCCGCCCGCAGAGACCCCGGCCCCGGCGCCCTCGGACACCCCGGCTCCGACGCCCACGGAGACCCCGGCTCCGACGCCCTCGGACGCTCCTGCGGAGACCCTGGTCGCGACCCCGGAGCCCACCCCGACCGAGCTCGCGGAGCCGACGGCGGCGCCGACCCCGTAGCAGCGCGTTGGGCCGTTCGTGGAGGCGGCCCGGATTTCTCACGATCGGCCGTTATCCTTCGCGATCACCATGGCCGATCAGACAACGAAGTCTTCCCGATGGCGGTCCTCGCTCGCCCGTCCTGAGCTCCGCGCGTCCGTCGCTGCGGCGGCTGTCGCCCTCGTGCTCGTCGCGGCGCTGGCCGTCCTCGACCCGTCGGGCCTGCTCGCGCCCGTCGGCGGTCACGGGGTGCCGCTGATCGGGTCCGGCGGGGCGTTCCGCTGGGCACCCCTGGTCCTCGGGCTGCCCGTCCTCCTCGCCGCCACCGCCGTCCCCGTGTACCTGGCGGCCCGGTCGGCGGTGTCGGCCGGCTGGGTGTTCGTCGTCGCCTGGGTGGCGTCCGTCGGAGCCGCGGCGACCGCGGCTGCCGTCACCGGCCTGGTCGTGGCGCTGCCGCTGGTCGGTGCGCACCTCTCGTTCTGGTCCGCGCTGCAGTTCGCGTTCGCGACCAGCGGGTTCGCGGGTCTGAAGCTCGTCGTGGCGGGGCCGCTGGTCGCGGCCGGAGCTGCCCTCGCGTTCCGGCTCGGCCCGCGGAGCGTGACGGCCCAGCAGCGCTCGACCTCGGCATTCCCGATCGCGGTGATGGCCGTCGTCGTGGCGGTCGCCGCCGTCGGCTTCGCGGCGACGTCGTGGCGTGGCGGTCCCGTCGGCTACGCCTTCGCCGGGCCGCTCGTGGCGCCGACGTCCGCCGCCGGGCTGCTCGGCACCCTCGCGGGCCTGGTCGTCTTCCTCGGCAGCTTCACGCTCGCGGTCCGGACGGCTCAGCGCCGGCTGGGCGAGCAGCCGCTCGCGGTCTGGCTCGCGGCGGTCGTCGCCGGGCTGGTCCTCGGGGTGGTCACCGCGATCGTCGGCGCCCTCACCGGCGCGGGCTCGGACAGCTGGTGGATCGCCACGTCGTTCGTCGGCGTCGCCACCGGGATCGGCTACGGCGTCGCGGTCGGCCTGCTCGGCGCAGCCGCCACGGCCGCGACGTGGCGGTGGCGGGCCCGGCTGACGCGCCCGCGGCGGCTCGTCGCCGTCGCCGTGGCGCTCCTGCTCGTGCTGCCGTTCGTCGTGAGCGCCCCGGCCTCGGCCGGTCCGCAGGAGGTGCAGCCCGTGGCGGCCACCGACGGACTCCAGCGGCTCCAGGTGCTGCCCGCGACGGAGGCTGGCGGGCTGCCCGTGATCGGGGACGTGACCGGTCGGCAGGTGATCCTGCGGGGCRTCAACGTGAACCAGCTCATCGACTACTACCTGCGCGACCCCGAGAACTCGGCCACCGGAGAGCTGACCGACGACGACTTCGCGCAGATCGCCGCGATGGGCTTCGACGTCGTCCGGCTCGGCATGTCGTGGTCGCGGCTCGAGCCCACCCGCGGCGAGCTCGACCAGGACTACCTCCAGCAGGTGCAGGACGCGGTGGCGTCGGCGAAGGCGCACGGCGTCTACGTCGTGCTCGACATGCACGAGGACGCCTGGGGCAACGCGCTGGCCGCTCCCGACCAGGAGTGCACCGGCGGCACGTCGCCGACGACCGGGTGGGACGGGGCGCCCGCGTGGGCCACGATCACCGACGGTGCGCTGCACTGCCAGTTCATGGCCCGCGACCTCGCGCCCGCGGTCGCCGCGGCCTTCGGCAACTTCTACACCGACCGGGACGGGATCCAGACCGAGCTCGTCACGACGTGGGCGGAGGTCGCGCGGACGTTCGCCGACGAGCCCGCGGTGGCCGGGTACGACCTCCTGAACGAGCCCGGCATCGGCGCGAACCCGCCGATCAGCTCCGGCCTGCTGCTCGGCCGCTACTACGACGCGGCGATCGACGCGATCCGCGCCGCCGAGACGGACGCCGGGGGGTTCCCGCACCTGGTGTTCTTCGAGCCGAGCGTGCTCTGGTCGGGCCTGGCGTTCGACGTGACCCCGCCGCCGGGCTTCACCGACGACCGGCAGCTGGTGTTCGCGCCGCACCCGTACAGCGAGTCGATCTCGATGGACCAGAGCCTCGGGCTGACGATCGCGACGCTCGAGCGCAACCTCTCGGTCTCCTCCCGCGCCGCCGCGTCCTACGGGGCCGCGTTGTGGGCGGGGGAGTGGGGCTGGTTCGGCGACCCGGCCGTGGACGGCGCGAAGGTCGACCGGTTCGTGACCGCGCAGAACGAGCTCGGCATCGGCGGCGCCTTCTGGGTGTGGCGGCAGGGCTGCGGCTCGCCCGAGACGGGGGACGACGCGACGTCGTCGGGAAACCTGGTCTCCGTCGACTGCGCCACGGGGAAGCTGAGCCCGCCGCCCGCGGGCTTCGCGACGCCGCTGAGCCGGGCCTACCCGCGGGCGGTCCCCGGTCGGCTCGACTCTCTGACGTCCGGCCCGGGCGGGCGCGACCTCAAGATTGCGGGGACCGCCGACGACGAGGACGCCAGCTGCGTGCTCGACGTCTGGGTGCCGGGCGAGGCGCAGCCGCAGCTCTCGACCACGGGCGTGACCGACGCGCAGGTGGACGAGGTGCCGGGCGGCTGGCGGATCAGCGGGTGCGCGTCCGGCCGGTACACGGTCGAGGTCGGCGCCTAGACCAGGAGCGTCACGCCCACGCCTGCGAGCCACAGCGACCACGCCACGTAGACCACCGGCACCAGGGTCCCGGCCAGCCTCCAGCCGGAGGGCTCGAACCTGCCGACGAACTCCAGCGAGCACATCATGAGCAGGGCGCCGACGGCCACGCCGACGACCCCGAGCCACGCCGGCGCGACCGAGTCCTGCGCCAGCGCCACGCCCACCAGCACGCTCCAGGCGCCGGTCAGCAGGTACCCCAGGTGCTCGCCGACGGCCACGCCGAGGTACCGGTGGAACGCCTGGAACACGACGTCGACGGCCTCGGCCCGCGCGGGGGAGGCGTCGACGCTCGTGCGCGCCAGGTACGGCACCAGGAACGGCCAGCGAAGCAGGCCGAGCAGCTGCACGAGCCCGGCGAGCACCCCGACGACGACGGCGAGCCGCAGGACGGTCGGGTTGCCGTCGAGGACGTCGGAGACCAGCACGGCGACCGGCGCGAAGGCCAGCGCGGTCATGGCGAACGCCCACCACAGGGTCACCAGCGTCGAGCCGCCGGCGCGGAACCGCTCGAGGATCTCGGCGGTCGGACGGCGCAGGATGTCGGGGTAGTCGAACGCCTTGGCCAGCGCGGCGAACGCCACGTTGAACGCGACCGGCAGGGCGATCAGCAGGATGCCGACGAGCGTGGCCATCACCGGGCCGCCGCGTCGACGGGTGCGGGGACCGAGGCGGCGCGGCCGGGCAGCAGCCGGTGCGCGACCACGCCCGTGATCAGCGTCGCCAGGACGGCGCCRCTCGAGCCGAAGACGACGTACCCGCTCTCGGCGTCGACGATCACCTGCGCCGTGACGACCCAGGCGACGGCCCACGACCCGGCGACGGCGAGCGTCCAGGGGAGGATCGCACCGACGACGAACCCTTGCGCGACGCCCACCAGCGCGCCCGTGATCAGCCCGGTGAGCGCGAGGGCGCCGACGCTCGTCACGGACCCGGTCAGCGCCGCCGACACGGCCGTGCCGAGCGCCATCGCGACCGCGCTCGCGGCGATCCATCGGGCCGAGACGCCGCGGGTCCGCAGCGCCAGCCACTGCCCGGTGCCGATCACGGCGCCGGCCACCAGCCCCGCGAGCGCGCCGCGGACGGGGGAGTCGACCGGGCCGAGCCCGACGGACACGAGCAGCCCCGCCAGCGGGAACGCGAGGAACGTGGGGAGCCACCGGAGCAGCCAGCGGGTCGTGGTCATCGGGGTCAGCTCTCGTGTCGTCGGTGAACGCGTACTTAGTACGCTTGGCGATAACGTACGCTGTACGCCATGACGTCGTCAACACCCCGCACCCGTCGCGCCCGAGGCTCGCTGACGCCCGACGCGATCCTCGAGGCCGCCGAGCGTGCCGCGGCCGGCGGGATCGACGCGATGACCGTGCGGACCATCGCGGCGGAGCTCGATGCGGCCCCGATGTCGCTGTACCGCTACTTCGCGACGATGGACGAGCTGGTCGACGCCCTGCTCGACCGGGTCCTCGGCCGGTTCGTCCCGCCCGCCCGGACCGACGACTGGGTGGCCGACCTCGGGGCGTTCGCGCAGGCGCACCGGGCCGTGCTCGACGCGCACCCGTGGGCGGTGCCGGCGCTGTTCACGCACCCGAACCCCGGCATCAACGCCACCCGGATCGGCGAGGTCGCGCTGGGGATCGTCCGCCGCGGCGGCGTGACGGGGAGCTCGGCGGTGGTGCTCTTCAGCGCCGTGCTCGCGCTCAACTACGGGTGGTGCGCGTTCTCGACGGCCCGGTCGCGCGTCCCGCAGGAGGCGCTCGCCGCCGGCCTGGCCGCGATCCCCGCCGCCGTGTACCCGCACACCGCGGCGGTCGCCGCCGACCTGGCCGCGTACGGCARCGACGAGCACTACGACGAGGCGCTCGCGACGCTGCTGCGGGGGGTCGCCGCCGCTCGGTGACGGCCGTCGCGCACCCGCGGCGCCCGACTCCTCCGATTCCTGCCGGTACGTGCAGGCGCACCCGTGTGACCTGCATCAAATCGTTTCATCCGGACAGGATCGTATCGATACGATCGACGCACGGCGCGACCCTGCACGACGGACCACCGCGACGTTCTCCCGCCCCACCAAGTCCCAAGGTCTCGCTGTGCCCAAGGTCCTCACCGCCGGACGCCCCTGGCGCGTCATCCTCCTGTTCGCCGTCCCGCTGCTCGTCGGCAACGTCGTCCAGCAGCTCTACCAAGCGGCCGACGCCGTCGTCGTCGGCCGGGTGCTCGGCGTCGACTCGCTCGCCGCCGTCGGCGCCACCGGCGCGCTGCTGTTCCTGCTGCTCGGGTTCGCGTGGGGGATGACCAACGGCTTCGCGATCCCGTTGGCGCAGGCGTTCGGTGCCGGGGACCACGCGGCGGTGCGGCGGTCGGTCGCGGCCGGCACGGTGCTGTCGGCGGCCACGAGCGCGGTGATCACCGTGGCGGCCCCGCTGCTCGCGGGTCCGGCGCTGCGGCTGCTGAAGACGCCCGAGGAGCTGCTCCCGGAGGCGACGACGTTCGCCGTCATCAGCTTCCTGGGCGCCGGCACGATGATGTTCTTCAACTTCCTGTCGGCGATCATCCGGGCCATCGGCGACTCGCGGACGCCCCTCGTCTTCCTCACCATCAGCTGCGTCCTGAACGTCGTGCTGGTGGTCGTCGCCGTCGCCGGGCTCGGMATGGGCGTCGCCGGTGCGGCAGTGTCGACCGTCCTGTCGCAGGGGGTGTCCGTCGCCCTCTGCCTCGCGTTCGTGCGGCGGCGGGTCCCGGTCCTGCACGTGCACCGCGAGGACTGGCGCGTCAGCCGCGTCGACCTGCGCCGGCACCTGCGGCTCGGCCTGCCCATGGGGTTCCAGGCGTCGATCATCGCGATCGGCACGCTCGCCGTGCAGGTGCGCCTCAACGAGCTCGGGCCCGACGCCGTCGCCGCCTACACGACGGCCGTCCGCGTCGACGGGCTCGCGGTCGCGCTGCTGGCGTCGCTGGGCCTCGCGGTGTCGATGTTCGTCGCGCAGAACCTGGGCGGCGGCCGTCCGGACCGCATCCGCCGCGGCGTCGTGCAGGGCATGGGGATGTCGGTGGTCGGCTCGTTGGTGCTAGGCGTCGTGCTGGTCGCCGGCGGGTCCACGATCGTCGGGCTCTTCGTCGGCGACGGCGAGGACCGCGTGGTCGAGATGGCCGCGCACTACCTGCTGGTCAACGGCGTGCTGTACGTGGTGCTGGGCGTGCTGTTCGTGCTGCGCGGCGCGCTGCAGGGCCTCGGGCAGACCATGATCCCCACGCTGACCGGCGTGGTCGAGCTGGTCTGCCGGGTCGGCGCGGCCGCGGTGCTCGGCGCGGCCTACGGCTACGGGGGCGTCGTGTGGGGCAACCCGCTCGCGTGGATCGGGGCGGTCGTCCTGCTCGTGCCCGCGTACGCGATGGCGCAGCGGGGTCTCGCGGCGCAGCCGGTGACGGGCGGCGCCGCGACGCCGGCGACGCCCAGGCGGATCACCCGGGTGCGGCGTCGCGGGCCGTCGGCGCGGGGCGCGCGGCGACGGATGCGGGTCCCGTCGGCCTGACCCCACCCTTCTGGCGGGTCGACGGGCGCGGGGTCGCGATGGGATCGTCGGACGACGCATCGCGGAGGACACCAGTGCTCGGACCACGACGGACGACCCAGGGTCGTCATTCGTCGCGCCCGCGTGAGGGCCGGCGGGCGTACGAGTCGGCCGCGGTCCTCGTGTCGATGGCGTTCCTCACCGTCGTCCTCGCCGTGCAGCCCGCCGATCCGTCGCACTCCGCCGACGACGCCCAGGCCGCGTCCGTCGCCGAGGCACTGGTCCCGCAGCAGGCGCTCGGCCGCACCTCCCCGCAGGCGCTGGCGCAGCTGGGCGACCGCGTGGCGGCGGTGGAGACGGCGACGGTCGCCCTCGTCGGCCACCCGCTCGAGGAGACCGCGAAGCCGGCCTCGCGGACCCTGTTCCGCACCGACCCGGACGACCCCGTCGTCGTCCCGGTCACGTCGGGGCTGACCGTCGAGCAGCTCCCCGCCCGGGTCCAGGACGCGCGCGACGAGGTGGCCGCCGGCGACGTCGCCACCGCCGCGCAGGCGGTCACGGACGTCGAGACCGACGTCCTGCTGGTCGCCCTCGACCTCGGGGACCAGTCGGCCCAGAACGCCGCCCTGTCCCGCCTGCTGGTCGCCGCCGACCCGCAGGTCGCCGCCCTCGACGCCGCCGTCGGGGCCACCCACGCCGCCGCCGAGGTCCGGGACGTCGTCGCTGCGGCCGTGTCGGCCGTCCAGGCCCGGGACGCGGCCGTCGGCGTCACGCTCGCGGCGCAGCAGTTCGCCGTGGCCGGTGCGGCCGGCGACGAGGCCGCCCAGGCGGCGGTCGCCAAGGTCGAGCAGCAGGCCCGGTCCACCGACGGCTACACCAACGGGAACATCCCGCTCAAGGTGCTCTGCCCGGTCGCGTTCGCCCCCAGCCAGCACCTGCGGTGCGACGCCGCCGAGGCGCTGGGGCGGATGGACGCGGCCTACCGGGCGGCCTTCGGCCACGACCTGAAGATCACGGGCTCGTACCGCACGCTCGAGGAGCAGGTGAGCACCCGGGCGGCCAAGGGGACGCTCGCCGCCGTGCCTGGCACGTCCAACCACGGCTGGGGCCTGGCGATCGACCTCGACCAGGCGAACGGGTACGGCTCGGAGCTGTACGCCTGGCTCAAGGCCAACGCGATGCAGTTCGGCTGGCACCACCCGACCTACATGGACGAGGGCGGTCGCGGCCCCCACGAGCCCTGGCACTGGGAGTTCGGCACCACGGACGACGCCGGCACGGGCACGTCGATGCCGATCACCGTCGGCGTCGCGCCGACCACGCCGGCGCCGACCGTCCCCGTCCAGCCCGCCGTCGAGCAGCCCAGCGCACCTCCGGCGGCGCCGCCGGCACCGGTCGTGACGCCGGCCCCGACGCCGACACCGACGCCGACCAGCAGCCCGACCGCGTCCCCCGCGCCGACGGCCGCTCCCTAGCCCGAGAGCCCGGCCGGGAGCGTCTTGGCGTCGCCCTCGAACGGGCGCAGCGCGTCCGGCGCCGGGAACGGCAGGACGTACGACCGGGTCACGACGTCGACCGCGCCGAAGTCGTCGACCTTGACGACGACGCGCTCGGGCGTGACCTCGACGATGCGCACACGCTCGCGGCCGCCGTCCGGCAGGTCGAGCTGCCACAGGTCGGCCAGCCAGTGCAGGCCGCGCTCGTCGAGGGCCTCCTCGGCCTCGAGCCAGTCGACCGCGCCGGTGACCTCGCGCCCGAGCGCGTCGAGGGCGACGAAGCCCTCGCCCTCCGGGCGGATCCACCCGAGCAGCTCGCGGTCACCCGGGCGGCGGTGCTCGATCCAGTCCTCGTGCGGCACCGACCGAGCGTAGCGACCGGCGAACGGCGGGCGGCGCCATACGATCCGGGGAGGAGAGGGGTGGTGTCGTTGACGGCCGAACCGGCGCGGGCGCCTGAGCAGAGGCTGCCGCTGAGTCGGGAGCGCGTGCTCCTCACGGCGGTCGCCATCGCCGACGCCCACGGCATCGAGGCGGTGACCATGCGGCGCGTCGGCGACGAGCTCGGCGCCGAGGCGATGTCGTTGTACCACCACGTCGCCAGCAAGGACGCCCTGCTCGACGGCGCGGTCGACCTGGTGGCCCGGGAGATCAACGACGCCGTCGACCGGCTGGACGCGCGGGACGACTGGAAGTGCGCCGTCCGCGAGCGGATCCTCACCGCCCGCGAGGTGCTGCTCCGGCACCGCTGGGCGCCGCGCCTGCTGGCGACCCGGACCGCGATGAGCCTCGAGGTGGTGCGCTACCACGACCGCCTGGTCGGGCTGCTGCACGACGGCGGGTTCTCCTACGACCTCATCCACCACGCGCTGCACGCCCTGGGCAGCCGGGCACTCGGGTTCTCCCAGGAGCTGTTCGACCCGGGCGACGGGGACGCCGCTGCCCTGCCGCCCGAGCTCGCTGCCGACCTGCCGTCCCTCGTGGCGATGCTGGGCGAGGTCGCGCACGACGACCCGGACTCGACGCTGGGTTGGTGCGACGACCGGACCGAGTTCGAGTTCGGGCTGGACCTGCTCCTCGACGGCCTGGATCGCCGGCTCGGGTCTTGACCAACCTTACGACGTAAGCCACGCTGGTCGGACAGCCTTACGACGTAAGGGAGAGGTCCGATGAAGGCGATCGTCCAGACCCGGTACGGCTCGGCCGACACGCTCACGCTCCAGGACGTCGACGACCCGGTGCCCCGCGATCACGAGGTCCGCGTGCGGGTGCGCGCGGCATCGCTGAACGCGCGCGACTGGCACCTCATGCGCGGCGACCCGTACATCGCCCGCCTCTCGGCCGAGTTCGGCCGGCACGCCCCGAAGGAGCCGATCCGCGGGTCCGACTTCGCCGGCACCGTCGACGCCGTCGGGTCCGCGGTGACGGACCTGCGGACCGGCGACGAGGTGTACGGGGAGTGCGACGGCGCGCTCGCCGAGTACGTGTGCGCTCCCGAGCGGCTGGTGGCCCGCAAGCCGGCGAACCTGACGTTCGAGCAGGCGGCGGCCATGCCGCTGGCGGCGACGACCGCCCTGCAGGGCCTCTCGGGCCGGGTCCGGCCCGGGCAGACCGTGCTGATCAACGGGGCGTCCGGCGGCGTCGGCACGTTCGCCGTGCAGATCGCGAAGGCGCTCGGCGCCGAGGTCACCGCCGTCTGCAGCACCCGCAACGTCGAGCTGGCGCGGTCCCTGGGTGCGGACCACGTGGTCGACTACACGCGCGAGGACCCGATGCGGTCCGGGCGCCGCTACGACGTCCTGTTCGACCTCGTCGCCAACCGGTCCCTGCGCGACCTGCGCCGCGCCCTGACGCCGGCCGGGACGCTGATCCTGTCCGGCGGCGGCGTCTTCGAGGGTGGCACGCTCCTGGGACCCATCGGCCTGCTGGTGCGGAGCACGGTGCTGGCGCCCTTCCTMCGGCAGACGGTCGTCGTGCTCCGGACGGAGCCGGGCGCCGTGCACCTCGACGCGCTGCGGGAGCTCGCGGAGGCGGGCACCGTCGTCCCGGCCATCGACCGGACGTTCGACCTGTCGTCGGCCGCCGACGGCCTGCGCTACCTCGAGGTGGAGCACGCCCGCGCGAAGGTGGTCGTGACCGTCTAGGGCGCGCCCTCGGCCAGGTGCTCGCTGAGGGTGTCCGTCCGCAGCGCGTCCATCAGGCTGCCGAAGGGCGTGGCGTCGGGCACGAGGGCGGACGGTGCGCCGGCGGCGGCCGTGGTCGTCGGCACCCCCACCACCTCGACCTCGCCCGGGCCCAGGGTGCGGACGCTGGTGAGCAGGCCCACCATCTCGGCCCGGTCGAAGCCCTCGTCCACCGCGACCGACCCGGACACGACGCTGAGCAGGCGCACCCACGTGATCGGGTTGTGCCGCACGTCGCTGTCGCCCGACCGGTCGAGGATCGCGCGGAGCCAGGCCGCGGAGCGCTGCGAGCGCGCGAGGTCGTCGCCGCCCGTGCCGCGGACCCAGGCCAGGGCCTCCTCGCCGGTGAGGTGCCGCTCGCCCGCCTGGGCCGCCACGTGGCCGTTGATGACGAGGTTCGTCGGCAGGTCGAGGTCCACCCCGCCGAGCGCCTCGGTCACGCGGGAGAACGTCTCGGAGTCGGTGAGCGCGACGTGGTCCAGCCGCACGTTGGTGAGCTGCTCGATCGTCTGCACCGCGAGGGGTGGACCGCCTGCGGCGAACGCGCTGCGCAGCGTGCCGGGGCCCTTGCCGGGCACCTCGACCCCGAGGTCCGGCGGCATGGCGACCACCTGGGCGGAGTCGCGGTCGGCCGAGATGTGCACGAGCATCACGACGTCGGTCTGCTCGGCGGCGGCTGCCCAGCTCCCGGTCTTCTCGGTCTGCAGGTCATCGGTGGACCCGAGCACGAGGATGGTGACCGGGATCCCGTACGTCGGGGGCTTCGGCACGAACGACGGCGGACGCGTGGGCAGGTCCTGGAACGGGTCGGCGAAGCGCTGGACGCGGCTGTCGAGCAGGCCGGCGATCAGCAGCGCGCCGGCGGACGCGGCGAGCAGGACGACCAGGAACGACGCCAGCGTGACCAGCGCGACCTTGCGGGCGCGGTGACGGGGCTCCGGCGGCGGCTCGTACCGCACGGGCGGCGGCGGGTCGTCCTCGCCGGGGACCGGCCGGACGGTCCGCACGATGCTGTCCACGGCGGCCTGCACCTGGTCGAACGACCGCAGGTACGCGCCCCTGCCCTGCCCGGCGGGGTCCAGGATGTCGTCGTCCGTGGCCACCGCCGGGGCCGTCGGGCCGCGGTGCCGCGGCGCGAGCCGGACCAGCTCCGACAGCCGGGTCGCCATGTCGCCGCCCTCGGGCAGCGCCGCGGGACCGATCGACTCCGCCACCCGCGCCAGCTCGCGCAGCGTGAACGTCCGGCCCATCGCCGAGGGGACCTGGCGGAGCACCGCCGCGCGCTCGGACCGCGTCGCCGTGAGGACCAGGTCGGCGGCCTCGACCGCGTCGGTGCTGAGCAGCCGGGCCTCGTGACCGCCGTCGCCCGCACCGGCGGCGGCGAGCAGCTCGTCCAGGGGCTCGGGGACGGGCTCGCCGAGCGCGGCGTGCGTCCCGGCGCTCGTCACGGACAGGTCGCCGTCCTGCCCCAGGCGCGCGCGGATCAGCCGTTCGGCCGCGGGCGAGCGGCAGACGTTGGTGGTGCCGACGACCAGCACGTCGAACAGGCGCGCGGGTGCCGTCGACGGTGCTGCCGCAGACGGGCTCATCGGGCCAGTGTGGGGGCAGTCGGCCCCGCGCGCTATGCCCGCGTTAGGGGGAAATGTCCGGATCGGCAGTTCTGAGCCTGACCGGGACGCTCGCGACGCCGAACACGAGGGAGAGCGGGCGGTACTCCAGGGCCGACTCGGGGACGGCGAGGACCAGGTCCGGGAACCGTCGCGCGAGCCGGCTGTAGGCCGACCGCAGCTCCAGCYGGGCCAGCTCCGCGCCGACGCACCGGTGCACGCCGTACCCGAACGCCAGGTGCGCGGGCATCGCGCGGCGCGGGTCGAAGTCGTCCAGGTCGGCCTGCCCCGGCACTCGGGGGTCGCGGTCGGCCAGGGAGAGGGACACCAGCACGACGTCGCCGGCCCGGATCCGGCGCCCGCCGACCGTCACGTCGGCCCGGGCGAACCGGGGGAATGCGACCTGGACCACGGTGAGGTAGCGCAGCAGCTCGTCGACGGTGCGGACCGCCTGCTCGTCCGACGCCCCGACCGCGTGCAGGGCTCCGGGCGTGCGCAGGAGGACCACCGTGCCGAGCGCCAGCATCGCCGCCGAGGTCTCGAGCCCGCCGGTGAGCAGCCCGTCCGTGATGCCGGCGAGCTCGCGGTCCGTGAGCTCGTCCCCGTGCTCCGTCACCAGCCGGCCGAGCAGGCCGTCGCCCGGGTGCGCCCGCTGCCGCTGCACCACCGCGACCAGCGCGTCGACCGACGTCGAGACGGCGCCGAGGGCCCCGCCCGCCCCCGCCGTGGCGTCGAAGCGGGCCGCGCTCAGGGCGGCCAGCGCGGTGTGCTCGTCCGGGTCGACCCCCAGAAGCTCGGTGATCACCCGGGTCGGGACCGGCCACGCGAGGTGCTGGGCGAGGTCGACGACGCCGTCCCGGGAGGCCGCGGCGGCCATGGCGTCGAGCTGCTCGTCGACGATCGCGTCGATGCGGTCCGTGAGGCGGGCCAGACGGTGGGCCGTGAACTCGGGGGTGAGCAGGCGGCGCAGGCGCGTGTGGTCGGGGGCGTCGGCCATCCCGAGGCCGCCMGGGTCGCGMTCGGGCGAGGCGCCGACGGCTCCGACCACGTGGGCGTAGTCGTTGCTGAACGCGTCGGTGTCCGCCAGCACCGCGCGGGCCTCGTCGTACCCGGCGACGAGCCAGCCCCGCAGCCCGAGCGGCAGGCGCAGCGCGCTGACGGGCTCGCGGTCGCGCAGGGCGCCGAGGGCGGC
>NZ_JBFULZ010000076.1:0-17785 GCF_054049635.1 Cellulomonas sp. P5_C6
CGTTCGCCGCCTCCGCCTGACCCTTGGCGACGGCCGCGGCCTTCTCGGCGGCCGCCTTGGCCTGCCCCCGGGCGATCGCGGTCGACCGCGCGGCCGCCGCGTTGAGCCGGCCCGCCTCAGCCGCCCTGGCGCGCTCGGCGGCGGCCTTCTGCTGACCGCTCGCCGCGGCGGCCTCCTTCTCGGCCGTCGACTTGGCCTTGCCGCTGGCCGCACCGGCGGCGCGCTCGGCCGCGGCCTTCTGCTGCGACGCGGTCAGGGTGTCGACCTCGTCGGTGCGGGCCGCCAAGGCGGACTTGAGCTCGGCGTTCTCCTTCTCGAGCGCGATCTGCTCGGCGCTCTTGGTGGGTCCGGCGGTGGGTTCCGCCTTCGACGGTGACAGCCAGACGACGGCCGACACGGCGAGCAGGGCGAGGGCGACCGCGAAGGCCGCCAGACGTGCGCGGGGCGAGGCGTGCAGGACGCGGTTCTTGGTGTGCTCAGACATAGGCGAGCGCCTCCAGAGCCAGTAGGGCGAGCGCGATGCCGTAGGGCACCGCGGCGAGCGGGTTCAGGCGTCGTCGGGTCCGGGTCGGTTGCTGGGTCTCCTCGGCGGTGCGGCGTCGTCGGACCTCGGTCTGGACGGCGTGGCCGTCGGCGTCGGGCACCCGGTCCACGAGGTCGACGGGCGCGCCGTCGCCGGCGGACTCGAGCTCGGCCATGAGGTCCTCGTTCTCGGGTCCCCCGCCGTACGCGCCGGCCCGCGTGCCCCAGCCGCTGGCGTGCGCCATGCGCACGAAGCCGAGGATCCGGATCGGCATGAGGAAGAACGTGGAGACGATGATGAACACCGGCAGCCGCAGGAAGTCGGACGGCTTCTCGTGCAGGTGGCGGATCTGCCGGATGGCCATCGACAGCACGGACGAGACGATCATCAGCGCGACCACCCAGAACCAGCCGCTCAGGCCCGTGTAGGTCTCGAGGATCGCCTCGTACAGGTTGGTGCCCGTGTGCGAGATCGACCGGTAGACCCAGCCGAGGATCGTGCCCAGCAGCAGGAACGGCAGCAGGATGTCGGCGATGAAGAAGACCGCCAGCACCGGGGCGTGACCGAGCATCCACGGGAGCATCCGCAGGGTGTTGTACTGGCTGCCGCGCGCCCAGCGGAGCTGCTGCTTGGCCAGCTTCTTCACCTTGAGCGGGGCGTCCGTGTAGCAGAGGCTCGAGTACTGGTAGACGGTCCGGTAGCCCGCCTTGAGCGTGAGGTTGGTGAGCGTCCGGTCGTCGGAGACCTCGAGGAACACCCCGAGGAACTTCTCGTTCATGAAGGCGTCCATGACCTGCATGAGGATCCGGCGGCGGAACGCGATGGTGCGCCCCGGCAGGCACCCGACCTGGCCCAGCGCCGACTGCGCGGGCATCGAGTAGAGCGCCCGGGTGTTCTCCAGCCAGTCCGCCCACCGCGTGATCCAGGAGCGCTCGGGGTCGAGGATGCGCTGCCGGGTGGTGACCCCGCCGACGGCAGGGTCCGCGAACGGCTTGACCAGCTCGGGCAGCGTGCCGTCGGTCCAGACCGTGTCGGAGTCGACGAGCACGGTGATCTCGCCCGTGGACATCCGGGTGCCGATCATCACCGCGTTGCGCTTGCCGGGGATGGGCGTGTGCACCCACCGGACCAGCGGCGCGAACTCGTCGCTGACCTCCTCGAGCGCGGGGTTGACGGCGCCGTTGATGACGACGATGACCTCGTCGGGGTGCTGCGCGACGATGCGTGCGAGCACCGAGCGGAACAGGTCGAGCGGTTCGTCGACGACCGGGATGACGACGCTGGTGGAGACCTCGTACGGGGCGGTCACAGGGCGATAGCGGCGCGAGAGGACGACCTTGAGGATCCAGAGCGCCCAGACGAGCGTGGAGAAGAACGCGAAGAGATAGATCTCGGACTGTCCGGCGAACATCTCCCGGAGCTGCAGGACGAAGACGAACATGTCAGGTACCCCAAGTGGCCGTGTACGGGCACGGGAAGGCTGACCGACGTCGTTGACGATGCAGCGAGGACGGCAGGGGCGCCGGCCACGGTGGGCCGGGTCTACCTGCTCGTCGAAGGTCGCGGAGTCAACGGTCGACCCGGCACGACGGCTGCGTTACCCCCCAGTACCTTTCGGGGTGGTGATTCCACTGTGCACGCTGGGGGCGACATCACCTAGGGGCTCAGGAAAACTCTGTGTAAACGGATGTCACGGATGTAACGGCTACCTGGACAGGCGGTGTCAGCCCCGGGGAGCGTGCAGCAGGTCCCGGTACTCGGGGTGCCTGCCGATCCACGCCTTCACGTACGGGCAGAACGCGACGACGTCCCGACCGCTCGCCCGGACCGCGTCCAGAGCCTCCTTCACGAGCGTCGACGCGATGCCCTGACCCTCGAACTTCGGGTCCACCTCGGTGTGCGTGAACACCACCGTCGGGCCGATCGTGTCGTACACCGAGAACCCCAGCAGCTCCCCCTCGGGGGAGCGTGCCTCGAACCTGTGCTCCGCGGGAGCGTCGCTGACCTGCACGTCCGTCATGCCTCCGATGGTGGGGCACCGCGAGGCCGGGCGGTAGACCTGGTGACAGACTGGCCACATGCTCCAGCCGTACCGAGACGTCCTGTCGCGCCCCGGTGCCCTGGCGTTCTCCGGTGCAGGCGTGCTGGCCCGGCTGCCCATGTCGATGGTCGGCATCGGCATCGTGCTCATGGTCTCGACGCTCTACGGCTCGTACGGGCTGGCCGGCCGGGTGTCCGCGGTCTACGTCGTCGCGCAGGCGCTCTGCTCACCGCAGCTGGCCCGCCTGGTCGACCGGCACGGGCAGTCGCGGGTCATGCGGCCCGCCGTCGCGATCGCCGCCGTCGGTCTGGTCGGGCTGATCGTCGCCGCGCTCACCACCGCCCCCGAGGCCTGGCTCTACCTCGCGGCCGTGGTGACCGGCGCCGCGATCGGCTCGTTCGGGTCGCTGGTCCGGGCGCGCTGGGCGCGCGTGCTCGGCGACGACGCCCACCGGATGCACACCGCCTACTCGCTGGAGTCGGCGCTCGACGAGCTGGTCTTCATCGTCGGCCCCGTCCTGGCGACCCTGCTGGCGACCGGCGTCGCCCCCGAGGCGGGGCTCATCGTCCCGCTCGTCGCCATGCTCGTCGGCGGCTACTGGTTCCTGTCGCTGGGCCGGACCGAGCCCCCCGCCGCCCCCGTCGGCAGCCCGCGCCCGCGCGGCTCCGTGCTGGCCAAGCCGGGCATGGTCGTGCTGGCGATCGTGTTCGTCGCCATGGGCTCGATCTTCGGCGCCACCGACGTGTCCACCGTGGCCTTCGCCGACGAGTCGGGCTCGAAGGGCTCCGCCGGCATCATCCTGGCGATCTTCGCCCTCGGCTCGCTCATCTCCGGCCTGCTCTACGGCACCCGGCAGTGGAAGCGGCCGCTGCACCTGCGGTTCGCCACCGGGGTCGTCGCGCTGGCGGTCGGCGTCTGCTTCTTCTTTCTCGTGCAGTCGCTCGCCCAGCTCGCGGCCGTGATGTTCGTGGCCGGGTTCGCCATCGCCCCCACCCTCATCAACGGCAACGGGCTGGTGCAGGACCTGGTCCCCCGCGCCCGGCTGACCGAGGGCCTGACCTGGGTGGGCACGTCGCTGGGCGTCGGGGTCTCCGTCGGGTCGTCCATCGCCGGCGCGCAGATCGACGCGCACGGCTCGCACGCGGGGTTCCTCGTGGTCGTCGTCGCGGCCGGGTTCGCGGTGGTCGCGACGCTCGCCGCGTTCCGGACCCTGCGGGGCGACGTCACCGAGCACGTGCCCGACTCGGTGGAGCCCGGCTCCCCGTCGGCGACCGGCGGTGCGGCCGTCGCGGCGTGCGAGATCGCGGAGTCCGTCGAGCCGGCCCGGTCCGTCGGTACCCTCGGGCCGTGATCGACGCCCTGACCTCGCTCGTCGCCCCGCTCGGCACCCTGGCCGAGGCCGAGCTGCTCACCGGCGGCCAGTTCGCGACGACGTACCGCGTGACCCTGGCCGACGGCGCCCGCGTCGTCGTGAAGACGGCCCCCGTCGGCACCGACCAGCTGCTGGCCTACGAGCACGACCTCCTGCGCGCCGAGGCCCTGGTCTACGGCCTGGCGGCCGACCTGCCCGCCCTGCACATGCCGCGGGTGCTGCTCACCGACTTCTCGCGGACCCTGCTGCCCAGCGACGCGCTCGTGGTCAGCCACCTGCCCGGCGTGCCGCTGCTGGACTCGGGCCTCCCCCAGGACGACCACCGCACCATGCGCGACGTCGGCGCCGTGCTCGCCGCCCTGCACGCCGTCACCGGTCCGGCGTTCGGGTACCCCTGCGGCCGGCAGGCGCCCACCTGGGCGGCGTCGTTCGGAGCGATGATCGAGGAGCTTCTCGACGACGCCGCGCGCTGGTCGGTCCCCGTGCCGGCGCTCGAGGTCCGCGCGGCCATGGCCCGGCACGCCGCCGTGCTCGCCCACGTCCTGCGGCCGTCGCTGGTGCACACCGACCTCTGGGCCGGCAACGTGTTCGTCGACCCGACGTCGGGCGAGGTGGTCGGGATCATCGACCCCGAGCGCGCGTTCTGGGGCGACCCGCTGGCGGACCTCGTCGGCGTCGACCCGATGAGCCGGGCCGTCGGCACGCCCGAGCTGCTGGAGGGGTACGGGCCTGGGCTCGACGTCACCAGCCCGTCCGCCCGCACGCGCCTCGAGCTCTACCGGATGCGGCTCTGCCTCGTGATGCTGATCGAGATCACACCCCGCAGGTTCGAGGGTGACTGCGTGGAGCCGCACCGCGCCGCCGTGACGAAGAACCTGCACGCGGCGCTGGCGGCCCTGGCCGCCTGAGGGGACTCCTCGAGAACGTCACGTCGCCGCGAGAACGTTCTCGCGGCGAACTGACGTTCTCGCCGGCTCTGGCATCACCGACAACAGATCGTTTCTTGACATCACTTGTTTTCGGTGGAMCGGTTGATCCATGCTCGACATCACCGTCATCGAGGACCCCGCCGTCGCCGAGGCGGCGCTCGATCCCACCCGCGCACGGCTCCTGGCCGCCCTGGCGAGCCCGGGGTCGGCCACCTCGTTGTCGGGCCCGCTCGGGCTGTCCCGGCAGCAGACCAACTACCACTTGCGCACCCTCGAGAAGCACGGCCTGGTCGTGCTGGTCGAGGAGCGCCGCAAGGGCAGCATGACCGAGCGGGTGCTGCAGGCGACCGCCGCGGCGTACGTCATCTCGCCCGTCGCGCTGCCGGCCGTTGCGCCCGACCCCGACGCCCTGCGCGACCAGCTCTCGGCGCAGTGGATGCTCGCGCTCGGCGCCCGGCTGGTCCACGAGGTCGGCTCGCTCATGGTCGGCGCCCAGCAGGCCGGGCAGCGGCTGGCCACCTACGCGGTCGACGGTCAGGTCCGGTTCGCCACGGCGGCCTCGCGCGCCGCGTTCGCCGACGAGCTGTCCGGCCTGCTCGCCGACCTGGTCGACCGGTACGACTCCCCCGACTCCCCAGACGGCCGCGAGCACCGGCTCGTCGTCGCCCTGCACCCCGCCCTGAAGACACCCCCCACGATCACCACCGACAAGGAGAACTGACATGGCCCGCGAGTTCGAGATCGTCCGCGAGCACGACATCGACGCCCCGGCCCAGGAGGTCTGGGACGCCATCACCGACGGCAACGGCGGCTGGCTGTGGCCGATGGAGTACGAGCCGCGCGTCGGCGGCGTGGCGGCATTCGGCGGCGTCGTCGCCGCGTGGGACCCGCCGCACCACCTCGTCGGGCGCATGGACGGTGCGGACGGCTGGTTCAACCAGGTCGAGGAGGTGCTGACCCCGCTCGAGGACGGGCGCACGCACCTGCGCTACGTGCACTCGGGCGTGTTCGTCGACGACTGGCAGAACCAGTACGACGGCGCCGGCGCGCACACCGACTTCTACCTGCACACGCTCGCCGAGTACATCGCGCACTTCAGCCGCCGCCCGGTCACGTACTCGTCGACCGACGCCCCGGCCGCGTCGAACGCCCCCGATGGGTTCGCCCGGCTGCTCGACGCGCTCGGCGTGGGCTCCTCGTCGACCGTCGCGGCCCTGCCGGGCGGCCCCACGGAGGTCGTCGTCGACTACGCCACCGAGCACTTCCTCGGCCTGCGGACGGAGTCGGCGCTGATCCGCTTCTTCGGCCGCAACGCCTGGGGCGCTCCGGTGGGCGTCGCGGTGCACGACTTCGCGCCGGGTGCCGACGGCGCCGCGACGACCGCGGCGTGGGACGGCTGGCTGGAGAAGGTCTACGCCTGACGAGCGCAACCTCTCGTCGACGCCGACAGCCGGCCGGGCCGGCGAGCGCGGTGGTTCGTCGTCGAGCGCGGTGGTCCGTCGCCGACGGCGGTCCGCAGGCGACCGCGCTCGGCGACCAGGGGTCGCGCTCGGTGGCCGAAGGCCGCGCTGGAGCGAGCGCGGTCGCCTGTCGTCGAGCGCGGCCTCTCGTCGGCGACCGCCGTGGCCCGTCGCCGACGGCGGTCCGCAGACGACCGCGCTCGACGACCAGGAGTCGCGCTCGGTGACCGAAGGCCGCGCTGGAGCGAGCGCGGCCGCCTGTCGTCGAGCGCGGCCTCTCGTCGGCGACCGCCGTGGTCCGTCGCCGACGGCGGTCCGCAGGCGACCGCGCTCGGCGACCAGGGGTCGCGCTCGGTGGCCGGGGACCGCGCTCGACATGCCCGGGCGGTCGGGTCAGGGCACCGGGTGGCGGGAGTCGTAGTCCCAGAACGAGCGCTGCGCCCGGACCAGCACCCACAGGAGCACCACGCACAGGCAGCCGCCGACGACGGCCGCCCAGCCCTCGCCGACCTTCGACGCCGCGCCGCCCAGCAGCGCCTCCCCCAGCCGGGGTCCGCCCGCGACGACGACGATGAACACGCCCTGCAGCCGGCCGCGCATGTCGTCGGGGGTCGCGGTCTGCAGGATGGTCTGCCGGAACACCGAGCTGATCGCGTCCGCCGCGCCGGCTACGACGAGCATCAGCACCGCGATCGCGAGGGCGAGCCACAGGACCTGGTCCGGGTGCGACTGCCCGGCGAGCACCAGCACGAGCCCGAACCCGGCGACGGCCAGCCCCCAGACCGTGATCGCGACGGCGATGATCCGGCCCTGCCAACGGATGCGGGTCAGGCCTCCGGAGAACAGCCCGGCGAGGCCGACCCCGACGGCCGCCGACGCCGCCATGACCCCGGTGGTGGTGGCGCCACCGCCGAGATAGACGAGCCCGACCGCCGGGAACAGCACGCGTGGCGACGACGTGATCATGGCGACCAGGTCGACCGCGAACGTCATGCGCACGTTGCGCTGCGTGCCCAGGTACCGGAAGCCGTCGACCACCGAGGCGAGCCCGGCACGCTCCCGCCGGTTCTCGGAGTGCTCCGGCGGCTGCGGGGGCAGCCGGAACACCGCGGCGAGCGCGGCCGTGAACAGGAGCGCGTCGAGGGTGTAGGCCACGCCGTAGTCGAAGGCGGCGACGAGCGCGGCACCCAGCAGCGGCCCGACGGTGAACGCGACGCTGAACCCGAGCGTCTGCAGGGCGTTCGCGGCGGCCATCAGCTGGGGGTCGAGCAGTCGCGGGATGATCGCCGACCGCGCCGGCGAGTTCACCGCGAACGCGCCCGACTGCACCGCCACCAGCGCGAACAGCACCCACACCTCGGTGTTGCCCAACCACGCCTGCACGGCCAGCCCGATGGTGGCGCCCCACGCCACGAGCGACGCGATCAGCGCGACCGTGCGGCGGTCGTAGTGGTCGGAGATCGCGCCGCCGTACAGCCCGAAGAAGACGAGGGGGACCAGGGCGCAGAGCCCGAGGATGCCGACCGACGCGGTCGACCCCGTGAGCGCGTACACCTGCAGCCCCACGGCGACGACGGTCAGCTGCGCGCCGAGGTTGGAGATCGACAGCCCCCACCACAGCCGCCGGAACGCCGGGCTGGCGCGCAGGGGCGTGGTGTCGACGACGAACGAGGGCATCGGGCGAGTTTAGTTGCCCGGGACGCGCGCTTTCCGCCACGTCCACACGCGGCCGAGAACGTCACATCGTCGCGAGAACGTCACGATGAACTGCCGTTCTCGCGGCGAAGTGACGTTCTCGTGCAGGGCGGCCAGGCCGGCCGGGGCGGCGCACCGGAGCCGCACCGGCCCGACGGTCGAACGTGCGAGGCTGGGTGTGTGAGCGCCCCGCCCGAGCACCTCGTCGTCATGGGGGTGTCCGGCACCGGGAAGTCCACGACGGCCGCGCTCCTGGCCCAGCGGCTGGGCCGGCCGATGATCGAGGGCGACGACCTCCACCCGGCGGCGAACGTCGAGGCCATGCGGGCGGGTCGGGCGCTGACCGACGCCGACCGGCTCCCGTGGTTGCAGGCCGTCCGCGACGCGATGACCGAGGCGGGCGGTCCGGCGGTGGTGACCTGCTCGGCCCTGCGCCGCTCGTACCGCGACATCCTGCGGACGGCGGAGGGAGGCGTGCGGTTCGTGCACCTGGTGGTCCCGGCCGACGAGCTCGCGCGGCGGCTGGCCACGCGCACGGGCCACTTCATGCCGGCGACCCTCCTCGCGTCGCAGCTGGCCACCCTCGAGCCGCTGGGGCCCGACGAGGACGGGGTCGACGTCCCGGTCGTCGGCACCCCGGACGAGACCGCCGACGAGGCGCTGCGCCTGCTGGCTCACCAGCCGCGAGAGCCCGGCGACCCCTTGAACGGCCCGACGACGCGGGACGTGATCCAGCCCCCGTAGAACCCGCCGGCCTGCGGCTGCACCTGCTCGCCGTCGACCGTGCAGGTCAGGTCGTCGGCGTACAGCGCGACCCGGTCGACCAGCGCCTCGTACCCGGGCAGCGGCGACGGGTAGGTCCACCCGACCCGGGAGAGCAGCCTGCCGCCGGCCCGCACGGACAGGTAGCCGGCGACGCCCTTGTACTCGCAGACCGAGGAACCGACCGCCGGCTCGAGCACGCCCGGCTCGAAGGCGTCGAACGGCAGGTAGTAGACCGGCGGGTGGCTGGTCTCGAGCACCCGGACGGCGTCGGTGGTCGAGGCCACCGGCAGCCCGTCGAGCGTGACGACGACCAGCTCGGCGGTCGGCTCGACGCGCGGCGGCCGCGGGTAGTCCCAGACCGACTCCTGGCCGGGGGCGACCGGGAGCGGCGTGGGGGTCACGGCCGTCCCGGGCTCGGCTCGTCGTAGGGCTCGCCGACGACGTCGTCGTACTTGGTGGTCGACCCCGACATCACGCCCGACGCGGTGTCGACGGCCTTCTCCCAGAGTGCGGCACCCTGCTGCTTCGCGAACTCGGTCGCCTTGCCCTCGTACTCCTGCACGTACTCCTGCACGCGGGGGTCGTGCCAGACGTCGTTGGCCCAGACCTTGAACTTCTCCAGCTGCCGACGACCTGACGGCGTACCGATCAGGTACGCGGTGCCGACGCCGGCGAGAAACACGACCTTCTTCATGCGCGGTCCTTCCGTCGCTCGTCCGAGTCTTAGAGCCTAGGCACCGATGGGCGTTGTCGCGCGGCAGACCGTTCGGCGCTCACCTCGACAGCGGCGCCAGCAGGTCGAGCGCGATCGCGCGGGCGGCGGCCACTTGGTCCGCGTGGTCGCCCGCGATGGGCAGCGGCGCCTCGGCGCCGACCGTCCCGAGCATGAGCGCCGCGAACAGCAGCGTCGCCCGCAGGGTGGCCTCCGGGGTGGGGTCCTGGCCGGCGATGGCGGCCACGAGGGTGCGGAGCACCCCGATCTGCATGGCACCGAACTCGCTGCGCTCCACCACGGTCGGGTTGGTCTGCCCGAACCGCAGGATGATCCCGCCGTCCGAGTCCAGCAGTGCCAGCAGCCGGTCGACCAGCTGCTCGTCGCGCGCGCGTCCTGGCGGTTCCGCCTGCGCCCACTGCGCCAGCTCCTGGAAGCGCTCGGCATAGCCCGACATCGCGCTGCCGACGATGTCGTCCTTCGTGCGGAAGTGGTAGTACAGCGCGGCCTTGGTCACGCCGACCTCGTCGGCGATCTCGCGCAGCGACGTCTTGTCGTACCCGTTCTCGACGAACCTGCGCATGGCCACCGCCACGATCTGCTCGCGCGTGGCGCTCCCGTCCCGGGGCATCGGTGCTCCTCATCCTGTGACAGCTCTCAGAAAGCCTACTTGACGGCCGGCAAGTAACCGGGACTACCCTCGAACCCGATACTAGCCGGTCGACAAGTAAGTGAGATGACCATGACCACCGACACGCTTGCGAGCCCCCCGGAGAGCGGCCTGAGCCCGCGGCGGCTCGGCCTCATCATGGTCAGCCTGGTGCTGGCGCTCGTCCCGCTGCAGCTCGACGCCCTCGTCGCCGCGACAGCCCTGCCGACGATCGCCGGCGACCTCGGTGGCTTCGAGGACCTCGCCTGGATCACCACCAGCTACCTCCTCGCGATGGCGATCGGCACGATCGTCGCCGGTCGGCTCGGGGACATGTTCGGCCGGCGGCGCCTGCTCCTGACGGCCCTCGTCGCCTTCGGCGTCGGGTCGGTCCTCACCGGGCTCGCGCCGACCATGGGTGCCCTGGTCGGCGCCCGGACGCTCCAGGGCCTCGGCGCCGGCATGACGCTCACCAGCCTGCTCGGGGTGATCGCCGACGTCGCGCCGCCCGACCGCCGCGCGCGCTACCAGGGGATCCTCGGTGCGATCGCGCCGGTGTCGATGATCGTCGGCCCGTGGGTGGGCGGCGTCATCACCGAGCACCTCGGCTGGCGCTGGATCTTCCTGCTGAACGTGCCGCTCGTGCTCACCTCGATCGCCGGCGTGCTCGCGTTCGTCCGCCTGCCGGTGCGGCCCCGCGGCGGCCGCGTCGACGTCGCGGGCCTGGCCGCCGTGTCCGTGGCCAGCTCGGGCCTCGTGCTCGCCGCGACCTGGGGCGGTCACCGGTACGGCTGGGGCTCGTGGCAGGTGGTTGGCGCACTCCTGGTCGCGGCGGCCGCGATCGCGGCGATCGTCGTGGTCGAGCGCCGGGCGGAGCACCCCGTCCTCCCGCTGGACCTGTTCCGCACCCGGTCCGTCGTGCTGTCGTTCGTGGTGCTGGCGCTGGGCATGGGCGCCGTGCTGACGACGGCGATGAACTATCTCCCGGTCTTCCTGCAGCTGGTGCAGGGCCACTCGGCGAGCAACAGCGGCCTGCTGCTGCTCCCGCTGCTGCTGCCCGCGATCGTCGTCGGCGTGCTCACCGGTCGGTTCACGTCGTCGCCCGCGCGCTTCCGGCCCGTCATGGTCGTCGGCACCTCGCTGCTCGTCGCCGCGACCGCCCTGCTGGCGACCATGACCGTCGACACGTCGGGCCTGCTCACGGCCGCGTACATGGTGCTGGCCGGGTTCGGACTGGGGCTGCTGTTCCAGACGCCGCTGGTGCTGGTCCAGAACTCGGTCAGCCGCGGCGAGGTCGGGGCCGCCACCGGCGCGGCGGGCTTCATGCGGATGATCGGCGCGGCCGTGGGCACCGGTGCGCTGGGGGCGCTGTTCTCCAGCACGGTCGCGTCCGCGATGCCGGCGGCCGTCGACGCCGCGTCGCTGACGCCCGAGAGTCTCGCGGCGCTGCCCACCGCCGCGCAGTCGGCGGCGCGGACCGCGGTCGCGACGGGGTCGTCGGCACTGTTCTGGGTCGCGGCGGCGCTCGCCGCGATCGCCCTCGTCGCGGCGCTGGCCCTGCCCCGACTCGCGGCCTCGCCGGCTGCCCCGATCGAGGGCGCCTCGGCGAGAATCGCGGGATGACCCTGGACGAGGCGGTCGCGGCCGTCGAGGCGACGCTGGACTCCGCGTTCCTGCGGGTCGACCGACGACGCGCGCGGGAGGATGCGGAGTCGTTCCTCCTGGTCGTGCTCGACACCAGTGGCGGGCGGGCCGAGGGACCGGTCGCCAACGGACCGCGCCTGGTCGACAAGAGCAGCGGCGCGGTGGTCAGGCTGACCGTGCCCGACGCGGTCTCCCGGGCCGAGCGGATGGCGCCCGCCCTGCCGTAGGAAGACGCCGCGATCTCCTCGCCCCATCCGGCCTCCGCTCGTCGGCTCGGCACGGTACGTTCACGGCTGTACGGGGCAACCGTCCGGTCGACCGCCGCGGTGACGCGTCGCCGAGAGCGAGGGCGTACCGATGGCTGAGGGACCGGGGGCGGGCGTCATGGTCGGCCGTGAGTCGGAGACGGCTGCCCTGCGCTCGCTGGTCGCGGACGCGTCGGCGGGCGTCGGCCGGTCGGTCGTCGTCGTCGGTGAGGCGGGGATCGGCAAGAGCCGACTCCTGCAGGACATGGTCGACGCGGCGCCGGACGCCCTTGCGCTGCGGTTCTCCGGGTCCGAACCCGAACGACAGCTGAGCTACGCGGCGCTGCACCGGATCCTTCGCCCGCTCGCCGACGAGGTCGCGCGCCTCCCGGCACCGCAGCGGTCGGCCCTGCAGGTCACGTTCGGTGAGACGGCCGGCCCTGCACCGAGCCGCTTCCTGGTCGGGCTCGCGACCCTGACGCTGCTGGGCACGGCGGCCCGCTCCGCCCCGGTGCTCTGTCTCGTCGACGACGCGCACTGGCTGGACCGCGAGTCGCTCGACGCGCTGGCGTTCGTCGCGCGGCGGCTGGAGCGGGAGCGGGTCGCGCTGGTGCTCGCGACGCGCGACGAGCCGGCCGTCCTGGCGGCGGTGGACGGCCTGGACCGCATGGAGCTCGCCGGCCTGACGGCTGCGGCCGCGACCAGCCTGCTCGCCGAGCGGGTGACCGGACGGCTGCACCCGTCCGTCGTGGACAGCATCGTCGAGCACAGCAGCGGCAACCCGCTCGCCGTCCTCGCCATGGCGCAGTCGCTGAGCGCGCCGCAGCGCGCGGGCACCGCGGCGCTGCCCGACCCGTTGCCGCTGACCAGCGGCATCCAGGACTACTTCCTGCGCGCCGTCGAGTCCCTCCCCGCCGCCACGCAGGAGTTCGTCCTCGTCGCGGCGTGCGGCTCGGCCGACGACCCGCAGACCGTCTGGCGCGCGGCGCACCTGCTGGGCCTCGCCCCGCAGGACGCGGACCCGGCCACAGAGGCGCAGATCTGCTCGGTCCGGGACGAGGTGCGGTTCAGCCACCCGCTGGTGCGCTCGGCGATCTACGGCGCCGCGGCGCCGCACGCCCGCAGGGCGGCCCATGCCGCCCTCGCCGAGGCGACCGGCCCGACCGATCCCGACCGACGGGCGTGGCACCTGGCCCAGGCCGCGGGTGCCCCCGACGACGCGGTCGCGGCCGAGCTGGAGCTCTCCGCCGAACGAGCCCGCCTGCGTGGCGGGTACGCCGCGCAGGCGACGTACCTGCGGCGCTCCGCCGAGCTCACGACGGACCCGTCGATCGCGCTGCGCCGCACGCTGGACGCGGCCGACGCGTACGTCCTGTCCGGGGACCTCGAGCTCGCCGGCGTCCTGGTCGGGCAGAGCATCCCGTCGTCGACGGGTCCGCAGCGGGCCCGGGGGCTGCTGGTCGAGGCCGAGATCGCCATCGCGCGGGCCAGCCCCGCCCACGCCACCGCGGCGCTGATGCAGGCCGTCGCGGACGCGGCACCGGGCGACACCGACTTCATCCGCAACTGCCTGTGCGAGGCGTTGCTGTCCGCCGTCCTGGCTGGTCGCTACCTGAGCGGCACGACCCACCGCGCGATCGCCGCCGCCACGCTCTCCACCGCCGGCCGGCGCCCCGCGTTCGAGGCCCTCGACCAGCTGTTCGACGCGTTCGCCGTCCGGATCGGCTCGGGGTACGAGGCGGCGGTCCGCCCGATGCGCGCGGCCCTCGACGCGCTGACCCTCGACGCCGGTCACCTCGGACGGAACGCGGTCGGCGCGGTGCTGCTCGCGATGATGGCCTGCGACGAGCTGTGGGACGAGGGGGCCCGGCGGGAGCTGTTCGGGCGGCTCGAGCACCGCCTGCGCCGGGAGGGCGCGCTGGTCGACCTCTCGATCACCCTCTCGTCCGGCGCCGCCGGGCTGGTGCGCGAGGGGCGGTTCGCCGAGGCGACGGTCCTGTACGCCGAGGCCCAGGAGCTCAGCGCGGCGTACGGCCTGCGGAGCGAGGTCCCGTGGGTCCTCCTGTACGCGTGGCAGGGCCGCGCCGCGCAGACGCGCGAGCTGGCCGCCGTCATGCGCGGCCAGCAGAGCCTCGGGCTCTGGACGTCGTTCGGCGCCCACTGCCTGGCGATCCTGGCGCTCGGTCAGCAGGACTACGCGGGCGCGCGCGACCTGCTCACGGAGATCTTCGACGACGACACCCCCGGCTTCTCGACCACGTCGCTGCCCGACCTGGTCGAGGCCGCGGCGCGTGCGGGCGACGACACGGGGGCCCGGCGCGCCCTGGACCGGCTGACGGACCGGGCAGGTGCAGTCTCGACGCCGGTGGCGGCGGGCCTGCTGGCTCGGTCGCGGGCCTTGCTCGCCGACGACGACCAGGCCGAGGACCTGTTCACCACCGCGCTGGCGCTCCTGCAGCCGACGAACGTCGCCACCGACGTCGCCCGCTGCCACCTGCTCTACGGGGAGTGGCTGCGGCGCTCGGGGCGACGGGTGGACGCCCGCGTGCAGCTGCGCCGGGCGCACGAGATGTTCGCGGGGATGGGCGCCGACGCCTTCGCCGAGCGCGCCCGCTCGGCGTTGCTGGCCACCGGGGAACGGGCCGCCGCCTCGGTCCGCGAGCCGGGTGACGCGACGCTCACGCCCCAGGAGGCCCGCATCGCCGCCCTCGCGGCCCAGGGGCTGACCAACTCCGAGATCGCGTCGAGCCTGTTCGTGACGTCGTCGACGGTCGAGTTCCACATGACGAAGATCCTGCGCAAGACGGGGGCGACCTCACGCCGCGCGCTGCGCGGCCTCCTGGGGGGCTGACTGGGGTCTTTCCCGGGTGCGGACATACCGGGCGCCGTGGTCCGGTGGGAGGCATGGATCAGGAGCTGGCAGGCAAGGTCGTCGTCGTCACCGGTGCGAGCCGGGGTATCGGTCTCGCGATCGTCCGCGCGCTGGCCGCCGAGGGCGCCGTGGTCGTCGCCGGGGTGCGGTCGTCGAACGCCGAGCTGGAGTCGGTCGGCGGCTCGGTGCAGGTCGTCACCGGCGACCTGGCGACCGCCGACGGCCCCGGCCTGCTGATCGAGGCCGCGGTCGCCGCGCACGGGCGGCTCGACGTGCTGGTCAACAACATCGGCGGCGTGCGCCCCCGCCTCGACGGCTTCGCCGCGGTGACCGACGAGGACTGGCTCTGGGCGCTCGCGACGAACCTCATGCCCGCGGTCCGGGCCACCCGAGCCGCCCTGCCGCACCTGCTGGCGAGCGCGCCGTCGTCCGTCGTGACGATCAGCTCGGTCAACGCCGCGCTGCCCGACCCGGCCGTCATCGACTACAGCGCGGCGAAGGCGGCGCTGACGAACTTCAGCAAGTCGCTGTCCCGCGAGGTCGGCCCTCAGGGGGTCCGCGTCAACACGATCAGCCCCGGCCCGGTCGCCACCGACCTGTGGCTGGGCGGCGGCGGGGTCGCCGAGACGATCGCCGCCCGCACCGGTCGGAGCGCCTCGGAGGTCGCCGCCGGCGCGGCCGCCGACTCCGCGACCGGCCGGTTCACGCGTCCCGACGAGGTCGCCGACCTCGTCGTCCTGCTCGCCGGGTCCCGCGCCTGGAACGCCACCGGCATCGACATCCGCATCGACGGCGGGCTCGTCACCACCCTGTGACCGGCTCTCACCCACCGAGGAGACCACCATGCCCGCACGGACCACCCGCGCCGCTGTGCGCACGCTCGCCGCGACCCTGCTGTTCGCCCTCGCCGCCGCGTTCACCATGAGCAGCGCGAGCGCGCACCGCCCGGACGCACCCCGGCCGACGATCGTGCTCGTGCACGGAGCGTTCGCGGACGCGTCGAGCTGGTCGGAGGTCACGCAGCGGCTGCAGCACAAGGGCTACACCGTGTACGCCCCGGCCAACCCGCTGCGCGGCATCGCCCCCGACGCCGACTACCTGCGCTCGTTCCTGGCGACCATCACGGGGCCGGTCGTGCTCGTCGGCCACTCCTACGGCGGCGCCGTCATCACCAACGCCGCCACGGGCAACGAGAACATCCAGGCCCTCGTCTACGTCGCCGCGTACGCGCTCGACGAGGGCGAGAGCATCGGCGCCGCCAACGCGCTGGGCGGCGGCACCGCCCTGCTCGGCCAGCACATCGTGGTCAGGCCGACCGCGGGCGCCGCACCCGGTGACGTCGACGCCTACATCGACCCCGCGTACTTCCGGGACGTCTTCGCGGCGGACCTGCCCGCGTCGCAGGCCCTGGTGATGGCGGCCGGCCAGCGCCCGCTGCTCGCCTCCGCGCTGGGCACCCCGTCCGGCGTCCCCGCCTGGCGGACCATCCCGTCCTGGTACGTCGTCGCGACCAAGGACCACGCCATCCCCCCGGAGGCCGAGCGCGCGATGGCGGCCCGCGCCGGCTCCCGCACCGTCGAGCTGAGCACCTCGCACGTCCCGATGCTCAGCCGTCCCGACGCCGTCGTCCAGGTCATCCTCAGCGCCGCCGGCCGCTGATCCCTCGTCCACCTCACCTCGCCCCACCCTCAAGGAGCACCGACATGTCCGAGAACCCGCCCGTCGTCCTCATCCACGGCCTCTGGGTCCACGCCTCCGCCTGGGCCCCCTGGATCGACCTGCTCGCCACCCGCGGCTTCACGGCGACCGCCCCGGGCTGGCCCGGCGAGGCCGCCACGGTCGCGGAGACCCGAGAGCACCCCGAGCCGCAGAACGACGTCGGAATCACCGCGATCTGCGAGCACTACGCCGGCATCTTCGAGGCGGAGGGCATCAAGCCGATCGTGATCGGCCACTCGTTCGGCGGCCTGATCGCCCAGGAGCTGCTCGCCCACGACCTCGCCGTCGCGGCCGTCGCCATCGACCCGGCCCCCATCAAGGGCGCCAAGGCCCTCCCGTTCTCCCAGCTCAAGTCCGGCCTGCCGGTGCTCGGCAACCCCGCCAACAAGAAGCGCACGGTCGCCCTGACCGCCAAGGAGTTCCGCTACAGCTTCGGCAACGCGCTCACCGACGAGGAGTCGGACGCGCTGTGGGAGKCCTGGACGATCCCCGGCCCCGGCCGCCCGCTGTTCGAGGACGCCTCCGCCAACTTCTCGCGCCACTCCCCCGCCGAGGTCGACACCCACACCGCCGTCCGCGGCCCGCTGCTGCTCACCTCGGGGTCGGTCGACCACACCGTCCCGGCCAAGGTGACGCGCCAGGTGTTCGACCTCTACGCCGACAACACGGCCTCGTCGACCGAGTACCACGAGTTCGAGGGCAAGGGCCACTCGCTGACGATGGACGCCGGCTGGCCCGACGTCGCCGAGGTCGTGCTCGACTGGCTGGCGGGGAAGGGCTTCGGGGTGTCGGCGTCCTCGGCGGCAGGCTCGGTGTCGTAGGGCGATCGGGGGGCGGCCTGGCGGACGACGACCCTCGCCCGCCAGGCCGACGGTCGTCGCTCGCCCGTGTCGTGCGAGAGGCGTCAGCCCTGAGCGCTCGCCATCGACGGCGCGGGGCTCGCGCCGGGTGTCACCACGGTCGGGCGACCGATGACCGCGACCGCCGCGAGGTCCTGGCACGTGAGGACGGCATCGGTGAGCATCGCGACGAGCGCGTCGTCCGCGTCGGACGACGCGGAGACGGTCGTGATCGCGAGGTCGACGATGCCGCGCGTCAGGCCGCGGACGTGCCGCGGCGCGCCCATCTCCCGCGTGAACTCCTCGGCCCACGCGGTGGC
>NZ_JBFULZ010000077.1:0-17342 GCF_054049635.1 Cellulomonas sp. P5_C6
CTGTACGCCTACACCGAGCGCGCGGCGGTCGCGCTGGCCGAGCGCACCCCCTACGTCGACGCGGTGCTGCCCGACGGCGAGCGCGGCCAGGGCGTGTCCGACGACGTGGCGGAGGACCACCCATGAGCCTGCACCAGCGCCGCCGGGCCTGGCGGACCCAGTGGGCGACCGTCACCTGGCTGACCGTCGTCTGGGTGTTCCTGTGGGGCGACCTGTCGGTCGGCAACGTGCTGGCCGGCCTGCTCATCGCGCTGGCCGTGACCACCGGGCTGCGGATGGCCCCCATCGAGTTCCACGGGCGGATCCGCCCGGTCGGGCTGGTCAGGCTGCTGCTGCGGTTCGCCACCGACCTGGTCAAGGCGTCGTTCGAGGTCAGCCTCATCGCGCTGCGCCCGCGGTACGTGCCCCGCGGCGCGGTCATCGGCGTGCAGCTGCGCAGCCACTCGGACCTGTACCTGACCATGACCGCCGAGCTGGCGTCGCTGGTGCCGGGCTCGCTGGTGGTCGAGGCGCACCGGCTGACCGGGATGCTGTACCTGCACGTGCTGGACGTGCGGAGCAGCGGCGGGATCGAGGCCGCGCGGCAGTCGGTGCTGGACCAGGAGGAGCGGGTGCTCAGGGCGTTCGCGTCGGACGAGGAGCTCGACGCGGCCGGGCTGGGGGTGCGCACATGACCGCCGTCGTCGTCGTCTGCGGGGTGCTGCTCACCGTCGGGGCGGTGCTGGCCGTGATCCGGGCCGAGAAGGGTCCGTCGATGCTGGACCGGACCGTCGCGCTCGACATCGTCGTGACCACGATGATCGCCGCGGTCGCGCTGTACGCGGCCGTCAACCGCCGCGCGGACGTCGTGCCGATCCTCGTGGTGCTCTCGCTGGTCGGCTTCGTGGGCTCCGTGACCATCGCGCGCTTCGCGTCCGTGGAGCCCGAGGGCGAGGGCCGGGTGCGCACGCGCGAGGAGATCGCGGCGCAGGAGGCCCTGCGGATGGACGCCGAGGACGACGCCGAGGAGGGCCGCCGCTCGGGTCGACGCGAGGGGGCCGACGAGCACCACGGCGGCGGCGCCGACGGGGAGGTCCGATGAGCCCGGAGCAGTGGACCACGGTCGCGGACGTGGCGTCGGCCGTCTGCCTGCTCGGGGGCGCGTTCCTCGCGTTCGCGGCGGGCGTCGGCGTGCTGCGGTTCCCCGACCTGCTGGCCCGCATGCACGCGGGCACGAAGCCGCAGGTGCTCGGGCTCGTCCTCGTGCTCATCGGCCTGGCCCTGCGGCTGCGGTCCGGCGGGGCGGTGTGGGCGCTGGTGCTGGTGGCCGTCTTCCAGATGCTCACCGCGCCGGTCGCCGCGCACATGGTCGGCCGTGCCGGGTTCCGGACCGGCAAGGTGCGGCGGGACCTGCTGGTGGTGGACGAGCTGACCGACGACACCGAGCGGGCGCGCGCCCGGGACGTCGACCGCCCCGACGACGAGGATCCCCGGGACTGACCAAGCGGGAGCGAACAGGGCAGACTCGGCAGATGGCGGCATCCCCGGCGCAGCGATGACCAGGCCCGACGTCGTCGTCGTGGGCTCGGGCCCCAACGGGCTCGCGGCCGCGGTGACGCTGGCCCGCGCGGGGCTCTGGGTCGAGGTCCTGGAGGCCCAGCCGACCGTCGGTGGGGGCGCCCGGACGCTCGATCTCGGGCTCGCCGACGGCATCGTGCACGACCTCTGCTCGGCCGTGCACCCGATGGCGTGGGCGTCGCCGTTCTTCGAGGCGTTCGACCTGCGGGCGCGCGGCGTCGAGCTGCTGGTCCCCTCCGTGTCCTACGCCCACCCGCTGCCCGCCGGGCGCGCGGGCCTGGCCTACCGCTCGCTCGAGCGCACGGTCGCCTCGCTCGGGGCCGACGGCCCTGCCTGGCGGTCGCTGGTCGGTGGGTCGGCCGCGGACGTCGTGAAGGTCGCGCTGGGCGACAAGCGCTCGGTGCCCCGCGTCGACCCCCGTGCGGCCGTCCGGTTCGGGCTCGGGGTGCTCGAGCAGGGCACGCGGGCGTGGGACCGCCGGTTCGTCGACGACGTCGCGCCCGCCCTGCTGACGGGCGTGGCCGCGCACGCCATCAGCCCGCTGCCCTCGCTCCCCGCGGCCGGCGCCGCGCTGCTGCTGGCGACGCTCGGGCACGGGGAGGGTGGATGGCCGATCCCGCGCGGCGGCTCCGGGGCGATCACGGCCGCGCTGCTGGCGGACCTGGTGGCCCACGGCGGGTCTGTCCGGGTGGACCACCGCGTGCGGCGGTACGAGGACCTGCCGATGGCGCACTGCTACGTGTTCGACACGACGCCGCGCGCGCTGGTCGAGGTGATGGCCGACAGGCTTCCGCCGCGTTCCCGCGAGGCCCTGGAGGCCTTCCGGTACGGCGACGCCGCGGCCAAGGTCGACTTCGTGCTGTCCGGCCCGGTGCCGTGGGCCGTGCCCGACGTGGGCCTGGCGGGAACAGTGCACGTGGGCGGGACCCGCGCGGAGATGGCCCGGTCCGAGGCGGCGGTCGCGCACGGCGAGCACGCGCAGCTGCCGATGGTGCTGGTCAGCGACCCGACGGTGGTGGACCGTTCACGGGAGTCAGGTGGCTATCGACCGCTCTGGACCTACGCGCACGTGCCCAAGGGCTCGTCCGTCGACGTCACCGAGGTCGTCACCCGGCACATCGAGCGGTACGCGCCGGGGTTCCGGGACGTCGTCGTCACGTCGCGCTGCACGCCGGCCGCCCACCTGAGCGACCACAACGAGAACTACGTCGACGGCGACATCTCCGCCGGGGCCGCCAGCCTCGGCCAGCTGTTCGCCCGCCCGACCCGGCGGCTTGACCCGTACTTCTCCGGCCGCGCGGGCGTGTACCTCTGCTCGGCCTCGACCCCGCCGGGTCCCGGCGTGCACGGCCTGGGCGGCTGGTACGCGGCGCGGCGGGTGCTGCGGGAGTTCGGCATCTCGTCGATGCCGAGCCTGGCGCCGGCCTGACGCCTCAGCGCGCGCCGATCCAGCCGATGTCGTCCCCCGCGGTCCGAGCCGGTCCTCCGTGCTCAGTCGGTCGGGTCGAGATCCGGCTTCGCGTCGACCCTCGCGGTGAACTTGGCGGTCCCGCGCGTGGCCAGCACCCGGGCCACCGCCACGAGCGCCCCGGTGAGAGCGGTCGCGGCGACGAGCTCCGCCAGCCCGGCGTCCCCCTCGTCGTCGGCCTTCGGCGGCTTGTGGCCGGTCTTGGCCTTCCACGCCAGGTTGAGCACCTGCTGGACCGCGAAGGCGGCGGCGACCGCGGCGAGGGTGCCGATGAGCTTGGCGACGATGGACTGCTTCTGCTTGTCGTCCGACATGGGTCCTCCGTGGGTGGCGAACGGGGTCTGGTTCGACCGTAGTCGGCGACGCAAGAGCCCGCTGGTCAGCGAGCCGACCGCAGGTACGTGAGCGCGGCGAGCACGCGGCGGTGGACGGCGGGCTCCTCGGCCAGGCCGAGCTTCGCGAACGTGCGGGTCACGTGGGTCTCGACGGTCCGCTCGCTGACCACGAGCCGCTCCGCGATCCCTCGGTTGGACAAGCCCTCGGCCAGGAGCGCGAGGACCTCCCGCTCGCGCGGCGACAGGTCGTCGAGCGGGTCGGCCGGCCGTCGCCGACCGAGGAGCAGCGACACGATCCCGGGGTCGATGACGGTCTCGCCGTCGGTGAGCCGGCGCAGGGCGTCCAGCAGGACGGCGACGTCGAACACCCGCTCCTTGAGCAGGTAGCCGACGCCCTCCGGGCGCTCCTCGACCAGCCGCAGCGCGTACGTCGGCTCCACGTACTGGGACAGGACGAGCACCGCGACCGACGGGTGGGTCCGCAGGACGTGTTCGGCGGCGACGATCCCCTCGTCCGTGTGGGTGGGCGGCATCCGCATGTCGACGATCGCGGCGTCGGGGACCAGGGTCGCGACGAGGCCGAGCAGCTGCGCGGCGTCGCCCGCCTGGCCCACGACCTCCACGCCCGCCTCGCCCAGCAGGTGGACGATGCCTTCCCGGGTCAGCAGGCTGTCATCGGCGACGACTACGCGCACGGCAGCACCGCCCGCAGCGCGTCCCGGTCGTGCGTCATGCTGCCGCCGAGCGCGCCCGTGCGGTCGCGCAACGAGTCCAGGTCGGTGGGCCTGCCACCGACCACGTCCACCACCAGCTCGCCGCCGTCGAGCTGCACCGAGGCCCGCGAGCCGGGCTGCGCGGTGCGGGCGACCAGGAGGTAGGCGGTCAGCTCGACCTCGGGCGCGAACCTCCCGGACGGGACGGCGTCGAGCTGCACGTCCGGGATCGACTCGAGCGCCGGCGCCAGCCCCGCATCGGCGAGCACGGCGGGGTAGATGCCGTGGGCGAGCGCGCGCAGACCTGTGAGGGCATCGAGCACCTCGTCGATCCATCGTGCGGTCCGGGCGGACGGCGGCGCGAGTCGCAGCTCGTAGCTGGCCGCGACGAGCCGCTGCTGGGACCCGTCGTGGAGGTCGCGCTCGACCTGCCGCCGGGCGGCGTCGGCCGTCTCGACGACGCGTTGGCGCGACTCGCGCAGCTGCGAGAGCTGGGCGAGCATGCCGGCCCGCAACCGTTCGCTGTCCAGTGCGACCCGGGCGGCCGGACCGATCTCGAGCTCGGCGGGCGGGTCGCCCGCGACGTCGAGCGCCGCGACGACCTGACCTGCCCGGGTGATCAGCGCCGCCGTCGCGCCCGGACCGGCCTCACCGGGGGCCCCGGAACCGTCGGCCCGGACCCACCGGTCGGACCCGGGGAGCCAGTACCGGACGGAGACGCCGGCGCCGAGGACGTGCTGGAGCTCGGCCTCGACCGTCCCGGGGCCGGACGCGGCGCTCAGGCGTGCCGCGAGCCGCCCCAGGTCGCGGCGTTGCCGCGCCAGGCGCCCCGATCCCACGACGAGCGCCGTGCCCAGCACGACCAACGCCGCCGCCTGGACGGCGAGCCACGTCGGTGTGGGCGGCACCAGGCCCGCGACCCCGGCGACGACGACCGTCCCGAGCGGGAGCGCCGCGCGGCGCGACGCACCGCGCAGACCCCGGACCGCGACCGCCACGGCGCCGATCCAGACCACGGCCGCCAGGGCGTGGGAGGCGGTGGCCAGTGCGCCGGCGGCGGCGGGCGACGACGTCAGGAGCAGCGTCTCGGCATCGCAAGCGGACCGGCAGTCGGGGTCGAGGAACGGGTCCGCCACGAGGCTGTGGGCGAGCGACACCGCGGCCAGCGTGCCGTAGACGGCCCACAGCCGGCGGGAGCCCGACCTCCGGCGGAGGTCGACCGCCAGGTGGAGCACCGCCGCCGGGAGCAGTGCCGCCAGCACGGTCGCCGCGGTCCGCAGCGGAGCCGGGCCGGCGAACCACACGGCCCACAGCGGGGCGCACCACGCGACGCTGGCGATCGCGGGCCCGGTCACCACGGCGCGGTCCGTGACGAGCGCACGGGAGAGGGCCGCAGCCGCGAGCGCGAGGCCGGCGCCGACGAAGAGGGCGGCGCTGACGGGCGGCTCCACCACCGGGATCAGCCCGGCCGTCGCGACGGCCACGACGAGCGCGAGCGCGGCGGTGACGACCCGGCGGGTCACGACCGACCCCCCGCCACCGGCACGCGGACGACGAGCCGGGTCCCCGACCCGGTCGGCGAGTCGAGCTCGACCATCCCGCCGACCGAGGCAACCCGGTCGTACACGCCGGTGAGTCCGGCACCCCGGTCGCGCGCCGCGCCGCCGGCACCGTCGTCGACGACCGACAGCTCGAGCGTCCCGCCGGGGTGCTCCCGCGCGACGATCGCGACCGTGCTGGCCCGCGCGTGCTTGGCCACGTTGGTCAGTGCCTCGGCGCAGATCAGGTAGATCGCGGCGCGCACCGCGTCGGTGAGCGGGACGTCCGTCGCGTCGACCGTCGTCGGCACGGGACACGCGGAGGCGAGCTCGTGCAGGACCCGGTCGAGCGAGTCCGAGGCCGCCGACGGGGACAGCCCGAGGGTCAGTCGTCGCAGGTCGTCCCGGGTGGCGCGCAGGTGCTCCGCGACCCTCCGCAGGTGCGGGTCGTCCTGGTCGGCGAGCTCCGCGAGGAGCTCCTGGATGCGGGCGCCACTTCCGGTCTCGATCTGGGTGCGCACGTCCGCCCGCTCGCGCGCGGCGGACGTGATCAGGCGCTGCCGCGACAGCGTGAGCTCGTCCAGCTGAGCCTGCACCTGCGTCTGCAGCATCGCGTTCGTCAGGGTCAGGCGGGCTGCGTCGTCGACGGCGGCGAGCAGGGCCGGCTCGGCGAGCAGCTCGGTGTCGTGGTCGATCACCGCGACCGGCCGACCGGCGGCGACGACGGTCGTCCGGGTACGACCCGGCGCGGCGTCCGCGCCCGGGACCTCGTCGAGCGACCACAGCTGCAGGTCGGGGTCCCGCAGGGCGCGGCGCAGGTCGTCGACCAGCACGCCCGAGCCGGCCTCGCCGAGCTCGACGACGAGATCGGTGGCCTGCGGGGCCGACGTCGCGCGCAGCGACCGGGCGAGCACCGGCGCGGTGGCGACGAGCACCGCCTCGTACCCGATCAGCGCCGGGAGCGCGGAGCTCGCGGTGCTGAGCGCGGTCACCGCAGGCGGTACGACGAACGTCACGGCGAGCACGCAGCCGGCCCTCAGCGCCGTGGTGCGCTGGTGGCGACGTCGGCCCCGTGCCGGCCGACGCTCCAGCAGGAGGGCGAGCACGAGCGCGGCGGACAGGCCGGCGGCCCCGAGCGCCGAGTCCCACGGGGACACGAGCGCGGACGCGGCGCCCACGAGCACGACCGCCATTCCCGCGACGCGCGTCGTCGGCCACCAGGCCGGCATCGCGAGCAGCAGCGCGACGAGCACGGCCCGGTGCCAGAAGACGGTCGCCGGCCACAGGTCCGCCGCGTACCAGGCGAGCGCGACCCCCGCGGCGAGGACGGCGAACGGCCGGTGCCGGGGGGTTCCCCAGCCGGCGACGCCGCACCAGGCCGCGCCGACGGCGACATCGGGCAGCCAGACCATCGGGGACGTCGACGCCCGGACGGCGACCACGCCGAGGAGCCCGCCGAGCACACCGCGGACGCGCGCGGTCATCCCGCCTCCAGCAGCGCGCGGACGCGGGCCGGGGTGAGCTGCGCCTTCGGCACGAAGCCGACCACCAGCGCGGGGTCGAGCCGGCGGGTCAGCGCCGCGCTGGACACCAGGACGACGCGGGGTGCCGGGACCAGCCGCGCGAGCAGCTCGGCCACCTCGAAGCCCGTGGTGTCGGGGAGCCGGACGTCGAGCAGGACGATCTCGGGGCGCAGGCTCGCGCCCAGCAGGACACCGTCGGCGCCCGTCGAGGCCTGCCCGACCACGTCGAAGCCGTCGGACTCGAGCAGCGCCGACACCGCGTCGCGGAACGCGTCGGCGTCGTCGACCACGAGGACCGTGGTCATCAGCCGATCTTCCGGAACGGACCGCCGCCGAAGATCGCGGAGACGATGTCCTCGGCCCCAGATCCGGAGCGGACCCCGGTGAAGGTCAGGTCGGACCCGTCCAGCGTCCATCCGGCTCGGAACAGCACCTGACCGGCCGCGCTGCCGCAGCCCGTCACCGAGCCGCGCCCGAGGGTCACCGCCAGCACCCCGCCGTCGGTGGTGTAGGTGCTGCCCGGGCACTGGCCGTCGAGGTAGGCGCCGTCCGGCGTGAACGTGAGCGTCCACACCCCGGCGTGCTGCCCCGCGGCGACCGCGGTCGCGCCCATCGTCTCCAGGTCCTCAGCCGTGACCTCGCGGCGGTAGGTGCCGGTGGGGAAGGCCTCGGGGGTGTTGGGCGGTCGCACGACCTGCCCGGCCGTCGCGGGGGTACCGCCGCACGGCGCCGGTTCGGGCCGCGGGCTGCCCAGGGCCACGTCGGCGGTCGCGATCCGGTCCATGAGGTCGCGGGTCGTGGGGTCGCGGCGGAGCGCGGCGACCACCGGGGCGGTGCTGACCTGCAGGGCCCGGACCGCCGACGGCCCGGCGATCACGACCGACGACCCCGCGGCGCAGAACGCCCTCGCCTCGTCGTCGTCGGACGGCGCGGTGCTCACCACCCACGCGCGCGTGGCGTCGGCAGCCTGCTGGAGGGCCGCGCGCCGCTCTGCGCTGAGCCGGCCGAGCCGATCCGTGTTGATGACGACCGTGTAGGCCGAGGCGAACGGCGTCACGTCACCGGCGGTCGTCGTCGGCCCCGCGATCTCCTGGGCGACCGCGTACGTCGTCTCGAGGGCGTCGATCGACCCGTCGGCCAGGCCGGCGGCGACCGTCCCGTTGGCGTCCACGGGTTCGGCGCCGAGGGCGGAGAACGTCGACCAGGGAAGGCGGGCGTGCGGCGTGCGCACGGCCAGGCCGACGTAGTCCTCGGGTTCGATCACGGGGTCCTCGGCGCGGAACACGTGGCGCAGCCCCCCCGGCAGGATCGTGAGGCCGGTGGTCCCGGAGCCGCCCAGGCCCGCGAGCATGTCGGCGGCGATCGGGCCCGTCGTCACCCGGTCGAGCAGGGGGCCCGACGTGACGAGGAACGGTGTGGACAGCGCCTCGAAGCTCGTGACGCCGACCAGGTCCCACGTGCGGGTCGGGACCACGGCGAGATCGAGGTCGCCGGAGACCACCCGGTCGATCAGGGCCTTGTCGAAGTCGTGCTCGACGTCCTGGACGGCGTCGTCGACGGGGACCAGCTGCACGCCGCCGCCGGTCAACCGGTCGACCTGACTCGCCATCACGTGGGCCGCGTCCGCGGTGAGCCGGCCCGCCGGGTCCGGCGCGCCGATCCGCAGGCGCTCGACCGGTAGCGCCCCACCGGCACGGGACACGTCCGCGGCCTGGCACGCGGCGGTCGACAGGACGAGGCCGAGCGCCACGGCGACGACCGCTGCACATCTCACCACGCGACCCCCGTGCTGGTGACGGCCGGTCGCCGTCGCACCCCATCGTGGCGCGACGGCGACCGTTCGGACAGGTCCCATCAGTCGATCTTGGTGAACGGCTGCGCGCCGAACAGCGCCGGGATGAGGGGACCGGTGTCGACGGGCGACCGTGCCCCGGAGAAGGTCATCTGGTCGCTGTCGAGGTGCCAGCCCGAGAGGAACAGCACCTGCCCCGCCGCCGACCCGCAGCCCTGGACGGAGCCGGTACCGAGCGTCACCGTGAGGACGCCGCCGTCGACCGTGTAGGTGCTGCCCGGGCACTGGCCGTCGTCGTACGTGCCGTCCCGGAAGGTCATCGTCCAGGTCTGGGCGTTGTCCAGGGCGCTCGTCCCGGCGACGCCCTGGGAGCGCAGGAAGGCGGGGGTGACGTCCGCGGTGTAGGTCCCCTCCGGGAACTGCGCGGGGACGTTCGGCTCGGTCGTCGGTGCGACCCGCCCGTCGCACGCGACGGCGTCGGGGCCCGGGTTGCCGAGCCCGTCGTCGATCGACCGGATCGCGGCGATCGTCTCCTTGGTGCCCGGGTCCTTCTCGAGGCCGGCGTAGACGGGCTCGGCTGCGCGCCGTGCGGCGGCCAGCTCGTCCGGACCCAGGTCGACCACGGCGAGGTGCGACGCCGAGCAGTAGTCGGCGGCGGCCTCCGCGTCGGAGCGCCGGCTCGCGACCAGGCCGTCCCGCGTCCCGGCGGCGGCCTCGGCCAGGATCGTGCGCTGCTCGCCGGACAACCCCGCGAGCGCGGCGTCGCTCGCCGCCAGGGTGACCACGTAGGGATAGGGCACGAGGTTGCCGACGGCCGTGGCGGCGGCCGGTGTGCCCGGCGCGAGGTCGTAGGTGGTCTCCGCGGCACCCAGCGTCCCGGCCCGGACGGCCTCGGCGTAGTCGTTGCTCGTCGCGGGGTCGGCGGGGTCCATGCCGAGGGCGGACAGGAACGCCCAGACCGTCGGCGACTGCGGCCCGCGCACCCCCCGCCCGGCCATCTCGGCGACCGTCGTGGGCGGGGTGCCGAAGAAGTAGAGGTGCCGGAGCCCGATCGGCAGGAGCGCGAGACCGGTCGTGTCGACCTCCCCGAGGCCGTCGAGCATGGTCTGCGCCGTGTCGCCGGTGACCACGTGGTCGAGCAGGTCGTCGGTGCTGACCAGCATCGGCGCCTGGAGCGCGGCGAGCGACGTCACGCCGACGGTCTCCCAGGCGCGGGCCGGCACCATCGCGAGATCGACCTCGCCGTCGAGGAAGGCCTGGGCGAAGGCGTGGTCCCAGTCGTGGTCGGCCGGGGCGAGCGAGTACCGGCGCTCGATGACGATCGAGCCGTGGGAGAGGTCGGCGACCCGGGAGGCGAAGTCCTGCATCGCGTCGTCGGTCGGACGGCCCTCGGGCTCGCTGGTCCCGAGCGTCAGGGTGACCACGCCCGGCGTGGCCGACGTCGGTGCTGCGGGCGTCGAGCACCCGGTCAGCACGAGGAGGACCGCTGCTGCGGCGAAGCCGCTGATCCGGTGAAGGTTCATGTCGGCGACGCTAGGAAGGACGGGGCGCCGGGCCATCCGCGCTGGTACCCCATCTGGGGGGCCGTCGGTGCGGAGAACGCGCACGACCGCGCGGGCGTAGGATCACGGCGAACGACAGGGGAGCGTCGGACTCACGGGTCTGGACGCTGAGAGTGCGGACCACCGCAGACCCTCGAACCTGATCCGGTTGATACCGGCGTAGGGAGTCGGGCTTCTCAGTCCTCGCAGTGCGTGTCGGGCGTCCGCCCGCCGACCTGCGCGGACCCCCTCCTTTCTGACTGAGGAGGAGCATCACCCATGGCGAGGATCCACTCGCTCACCGCCAGTGCCATCAGCGGCGCCGTCCTCGGGGTCCTGGCCCTGGCAGGCTGCTCGGCCATCGGTTCCGACGAACCAGGCCCCAGCTCGTCGTCCGGCACCGTCACGCTGGTCACGCACGACTCGTTCGCGCTGTCCGACGGCATCCTGGCCGACTTCGAGAAGCAGACCGGTCTGAAGGTCGAGGTCGTCCAGCCGGGCGACGGTGGCACGCTGGCCAACCAGCTGGTGCTGACCAAGGACGCGCCGCTGGGCGACCTGGCGTACGGCGTCGACAACACGTTCGCGTCCCGCGTCGTCGACGAGGGCGTCATCGCGCCGACCACGACCAAGGACGCGTTCGAGGGCGCCCTGGTCCCGGTCGACTACGGCGACGTCTGCATCAACGTCGACCACACCTGGTTCACCGACCACGGTGTCGCGGAGCCCGTGACGCTCGAGGACCTCACCAAGCCCGAGTACAAGGACCTGCTGGTCGTGCCGAACGCGGTGACGTCGTCGCCGGGCCTCGCCTTCCTGCTGGCCACGGTCGGGGCTTTCGGCGAGGACGGCTGGCAGGCCTACTGGACCGCGCTGAAGGCCAACGGCGTCAAGGTCGCCGACGGCTGGTCCGACGCCTACTACACGGACTTCTCCGGTGGCGGCGCGAACGGCCCGCGCCCGATCGTGCTGTCCTACTCGTCGTCCCCGCCCTACACGATCCCCGAGGGCGGCACCGAGCCCACCACCGGCGCGCTGCTGGACACCTGCTTCCGGCAGACCGAGTACGCGGGCGTGCTGGCCGGCGCGGCGAACCCGACGGGCGCCCAGAAGCTGCTCGACTTCCTGCTCTCCGACGAGGTCCAGGACGACATCCCCGTGTCCATGTACATGTACCCGGCGAGCACGACGGCGACGCTGCCCGCCGACTGGGCCACGTTCGCGCCGCTGGCGACGAACCCGTTCGAGGTGGCCCCGGACGACATCACCAAGAACCGCGCGGCGTGGCTGACCGAGTGGTCGGACACGGTGATCGGCTGACCCTGCGATGACGACGACGCTCGTCCGACCCGACGCCCCGGTTGCCGTGGCGTCGGGTCGGGCGCGCCTCGTCGCGTTCTGGTCGCTGGCCGTCGCGGTCCCGCTGCTGTTCCTCGGGCTGTTCTTCGCGTGGCCGGTCGGGGTGATGATCTCGAAGGGCTTCGTCGTCGACGGGCACGTGGACCTCAGCGGGTTCGCCGACGTGTTCTCCCGCCCCCGGACCTGGCGCATCATCGGGCTGACGATCGCGCAGGCCGTGCTGGGCACCGTGCTGTCCGTCGCCCTCGGGGTGCCCGGCGCGTACGTGCTCTACCGGCACTCGTTCCGGGGTCGGTCCCTGGTCCGCGCGCTGGTCACCGTGCCGTTCGTGCTGCCGACGGTCGTCGTCGGCGTCGCGTTCCGGTCGTTGCTGGTCAGCGGCGGGCCGCTGGGCTTCCTGCACCTCGACGGCACGTTCGCGGCCATCGTCGCCGCGCTGGTCTTCTTCAACTACGCCGTCGTCGTCCGCGCCGTCGGGGGCCTCTGGGAGCGGCTCGACCCGCGCGCCGAGCAGGCCGCCCGGGCCCTCGGGGCCTCGCCGTGGCGCGCGTTCCGGACCGTGACGCTGCCTGCCCTCACGCCGGCGATCGCGTCGGCCGCGTCGCTGGCCTTCCTGTTCTGCGCGACCGCCTTCGGCACCGTGCTGGTGCTGGGCGGCCTGCAGTTCGGCACCATCGAGACCGAGATCTGGGTGCAGACGACGCAGTTCCTCGACCTGCGCGCCGCCGCCGTGCTGTCCGTCGTGCAGCTCGTCGTGGTGGCCGGGGCGCTCATCGTCGCGGGGCGCGCGCGGTCCACGCGGGAGCGGGCGCTGGCTCTGAGCACCGACGTGGACACGGTCCGGCCCCTGCGCCTGCGCCGGCCCGCCGGCATGCCGCCCGGCGACGGGCACGCGCTCACGCTCGCCGCCACGGCGGTGACTGCGGTCGTCGTCGTGATGCTCGCGCTCCCGCTGGTCAACCTCGTGCTCCGGTCTCTGCGGACCCGCGACGGGTTCGGGCTCGACAACTACGCGGCCCTCGGGACCACCGGCGGCTCGCTGACCGTGACCGTGTGGCAGGCGACGCTGAACTCCCTGCGGGTGGCGCTCGACGCCACGGTGATCGCGCTGGTCGTCGGCGGGCTCGTCGCGCTCGTGGTGTCCCGACGGCCCCGGCGCGCGGTCGGGCGGCGCGCCGTCGCCGGGCTGGACGCGCTGTTCATGCTGCCGTTGGGCGTCTCGGCGGTGACCGTCGGGTTCGGGTTCCTGCTGTCCATGCACCACCCGTTCGGGCTGCCGGTCGACCTGCGGACCAGCCCGATCCTCGTGCCGATCGCGCAGGCCGTCGTCGCCGTCCCCCTCGTCGTGCGGACCGTGCTGCCGGTCCTGCGCGCCGTCGACCCCCGGCTGCGGGAGGCCGCGGCGACCCTGGGGGCAGGCCCCGGCCGGGTGCTGCGGACGGTCGACCTCTCGATCGCTGCCCGCTCGCTCGGCCTCGCGCTCGGGTTCGCGTTCGCCGCGTCGCTCGGGGAGTTCGGGGCCACGTCGTTCCTCGCCCGACCCGACCGGCCCACCCTGCCCGTCGTGATCTTCCGGCTCATCGGGAGGCCGGGCCCGGACCAGTACGGCATGGCGCTCGCCGCGTCGGTGGTCCTCGCGGTGCTCACCGCGGGGATCGTCGCGGCCTGCGAACGACTGCGCGCCCCCGGCGCCGGAGGTGAGTGGTGAACGGTCTGTCGCTGCACGACGTCACGGTGCGGTACGGGAGCGCGGTCGCGGTCGACCGGGTCACGCTCGACGTCGCCCCCGGGTCGGTCGTCGCCCTGCTGGGTCCGTCGGGCTGCGGGAAGTCGTCGCTGCTGCGCGCGGTGGCCGGGCTCGAGCCCCTCGGGTCCGGCACGGTCTCCTGGGACGGGTCCTCGCTCGCCGGCGTGCCGGTGTACCGGCGCGGGTTCGGGCTGATGTTCCAGGACGGGCAGCTGTTCGCGCACCGGTCGGTCGGCGGGAACGTGGCCTACGGGCTGCCGCGCGGGGCGTCGGTCTCACCGTTGCTCGAGCTGGTGGGCCTGTCCGGCTACGAGTCCCGCGCCGTCGCGACCCTCTCCGGCGGTGAGCGCCAGCGCGTCGCCCTGGCCCGTGCCCTGGCCCCCGAACCGCGGCTGCTGCTGCTCGACGAGCCGCTGTCCGCCCTGGACCGCTCCCTGCGCGAGCGCCTCGCCGTCGACCTGCGCGCGGCCCTCGTCGCCACCGGCACCACCGCCGTGTTCGTGACGCACGACCAGGACGAAGCGTTCGCCGTGGCCGACCGCGTGGCCGTGATGTCCGCGGGCCACCTGCTGCAGGTCGACGCGCCGGCCGACCTGTGGACCCGCCCGGCCACCCGTGAGGTCGCCTCGTTCCTGGGCTACGAGGCGTTCGTCCCGCTGGACAGCCCGGCCGCCGCGCCGTTGCGCGACGCGCTCGGTCGGCCCCCGGGCTCGGCCACCCTCGCCCTCGCCGAGGGGGCGTTCGTCGTGGGCCGCGGCGGGGTGGCCAAGGGGGCCGTCCGCGAGGTCACGTCGCGCCGCGGGCGGTCCGAGGTGCGCGTCGAGGTGGACGGGATCGGCGTCGTGACGGCCCTCGGCCCGGTGGGCGGGCGGTGGAACGTCGGCGACGTGGTGGAGCTCGGCATCGAGCCCGACGCGCTCGCGGTGCTGCCGCTCGACTGATCGCGCGCCGGGCGTCGCCGGACTACGGTCGGAAGCATCCGGGTGGTGCGAGTACCGAGGTGATGGCGATGACGCTGGAGCTCCGACAGATCGTGTCGATCGACATCGCCGTCCCGCTGGGCACGGTCTGGAAGCACCTGCGCGAGCCGGACCTGGTGCGCCGGTGGTTCGGCTGGGACCACGACGGGCTGGACGCGCAGATCCAGGAGATCTTCGTCGACGGACCGACCGAGCGGCAGGACGTCATCGGCGACGAGACCGTCCACGAGCTCCACTGGCCGCACCACGACACCCTCACGCTGCGCTCCGCCGTGCACGAGCCCCAGCACACGCACCTGACCATCACGCGGCGCAGCCACGAGGGCACCTCGTCGTTCGACGGCGTGCGCGACGAGGCGGACGAGGGCTGGATCGCCTTCGCGCACCAGCTGCGCTTCGCCGTCACCGTGCACCCCGACCAGGAGCGCCGCACGCTGAGCAGCTTCGGGCTGCCGGCCGGCGAGCGCGACGACCGCCTGCTCGACCGCGCGGGGCTCGTCGGCGTCCGTGGGGTGCCCATCGGCGGCCACGTGCAGGCGCGACGACCCGACGGCACCCTGCTCGGCGGCACCCTCGACTACGTGACGCCCCTGCAGATCGGGCTGCGGCTGCACGGGATCTCCGAGATGTACCTGGTGCTCATGGAGACGCCCGCGGCCCACACCCCGCCGCACGGCACCGTCGACGCGATCCTGTCCACGTACGGCCTGGACGACGTCACGTTCGGGCAGGTGGAGGAGCGGTGGAGCCGGTGGTGGACGCAGGCGATGCCGCACCCGGACCGCGTCAGGTCAGCTTGAGCTGCCACTCGCCGGCGCCACCCGCGGGCCGGAAGCCGAGCGCCACGTTGATCGAGAGCATGTAGGAGTTCTCCTCGGCGTTCCACGTGCCGATCCGCCGGACCTCGGGTCGCTCCTGCGCGAGCCGCTGCAGGTTCGCTGTCTTGACCAGCATGCCGAGGCGCTTGCCGCGGTGCTCCTTCAGCACGAGCGTGTCGTGCTGGTGCACGAACTCGTCCAGGGAGGCGACGGCCATGAACGCCGTGTACGCGGCGAGCGTGTGCGTCGGCAGGTGCTCGGCGGCCAGCACCAGCAGCTCGATCCCGCGCTCCTCGAACTGCTTCTCCGTGGTGCGGACCCGCTCCGCGTCCCAGACGTCCTCCTCGAGGTCCAGGCCACCGAGCGGCGCGTCCGTGCTCATCCGCGTGTTGAGCAGCGCGAACTGGTCCACCCACTCGTCCGGCGCCGAGCCGCGCCACGTGACGATGCCGTAGTCGGGGCCGGCCTTCGCCTCGGCCTGCGCGCGGTGCTCGGCGATGAATGCGGGGTCGAACGGGAGGTCGAACCGCGAGTAGCGGGCCACCTGCGCGAGCACGAAGCCGCGCTCCAGCGCGAACTTGGTGCCCGGGGTCGTCGTCGACACCCGGCCGGAGCCGGTCGTGGCGGGCAGCGTGTCGGGGCCCTCCGGCGGCTCGACCCGCTGGTCCACCGAGATCGTCAGGTTGGTCCGGCCGTCGGCGCGGACCGTCGCCTCCGCGGTGTCGAACAGGGCCGTGCCGATGCCCGCGCCGCGGTGCGCCGGCCGGACGCCGAAGTCGACGTGGGCCGTGTGCGTGTTGTCCTGCAGCGGCAGGTTCGCGGCCGCGTACCCCAGCACGCGGTCGGGGTCCGGGGCGTCGGCGTCGACGTCGCGCACGGCCACCCAGCGCGGCTTGCGGTCGTAGCGCTGGTCGTGCAGCGACCCCAGGACCTCTCGCGCGGTGCGCTCGAAGTCCCGGTTGCCCCACGAGTCCAGCAGGACCTCGTTGAGCGCCGCCGTGTAGCCGCGCAGCAACCACGCCTCGGGGGTGTCCACCGAGTCGGAGACCGGGACCTCACGGATCGACCACGTCGTCATGTGTCCACCATCCCCCTGCAGCCGTCCGGGGCGCGAGACCTTTACCGACCCGTCGCTAGTCTCACGAGATGGTGTGGCTCGAGGTCGTCGGCTGGATCGGCTCGCTGCTGGTCATCGTCTCGCTCGCTCAGGCGCGGGTGCTGCGCTTCCGGGTGCTGAACCTCTCCGGGGCCCTGATAGCCACGGTCTACAACACGATCGTCGGCATCTGGCCCTTCGCCGTGATGAACGCCGTCATCGCCGTCATCGACGTCTACTGGCTGGTCCGGCTCCTGCGCGAGCGGCACGACGAGCAGGTCTACGGCGTGCTCGAGGTCCCGTCCGACGACGCCGTCCTCCTCCACCTCCTCGACACCCACGCCCCCGACATCGCACGCTTCCACCCCGCGTTCGCCGCCGTCGACCCCGCGCCGTCCGCGTCCTTCGTCGTCGTCCGCGGCGACGAGCTGGTCGGCGCCGTCGTCGTGCGCGCCGCCGGCGCCGGGGTCGGCCGCGTCGACCTCGACTACGTCACCCCCCGCTACCGCGACTTCACGCCCGGGGAGTTCGTGTACCGGGACAGCGGCGTGTTCGCCGCCCACGGGTTCCGGCGCCTCGTGATCGGCGGCGCGCCCGTCAGCGAGTCGCGCAGCTACCTCGAGCGGGTCGGGTTCCGCCAGACCGCCGACGGCTGGGAGCGCGAGGTGGCGGCGGCCGCCTGACGCGGTTCACTCCGCCCTTGCGTCGGGCGTCTGTCCGGCCCGTCGGTCCTTACGTCCGCCGGCGCGCGTCCGTCCGTCTGGCCGCCCGTCCGCTCGCTGTCCGGGCCTGCGCCCCGTCCGCCTGCCCCGGCCTTCCGCTCGCCGTCCACGCGCGGCCGGCCGCCCATCGGACTTGCGCGCTCTCGCCCGCCC
>NZ_JBFULZ010000078.1:0-17128 GCF_054049635.1 Cellulomonas sp. P5_C6
CGTCGGAGGAGCGCGGGCAGTACATGCGCGACGAGTGCGCGCACGAGCCGGGCCCGGGCGTGCTGGCCTACGTCGACGGCGAGGTGGCCGGCTGGTGCTCCGTCGCGCCGCGCAGCACCTACCGGCGGCTCATGCGCTCGCGCACGATCCCGTTCGTCGACGAGCGCGACGCGTGGAGCGTCGTCTGCTTCGTGGTCCGGCCCCGGTTCCGCCACCAGGGCCTCATGCACGAGCTGCTGGAGGGTGCTGTCGCCCACGCCCGAGCGAGCGGTGCGGAGGTCGTCGAGGGCTACCCGATCGAGATCGGCACCAGCGACCGGGTGGACGTCATCTCGGGCTACGTCGGCACCAGCCGCCTCTTCGAGTCCGCGGGGTTCGCCCGCGCCGCGCCGACCACCGGGCACAGCGGCGGCCGCCCCCGGGTGGTCATGCGCCGCGAGCTCTGAGGCTCAGCCCACGCGGGACCGGTCCAGCACGGGAGCCGTGCCGCGCACCCGGGGTCCGTATCGGAGCATGTCCGAGGCCAGCCCGACCGTGAGCACCCCGAGGGCGAGCACGACCAGAGCCTGCTGCAGCAGCGTCCAGCCGAGCGGCCGCATCGCCAGGTGCGCCAGCAGCACCATGAGGAGCCCGCGGCCGATGATCGCGACGGCCGCCACCAGCACCGTGTCCCGGCGGGGTCCGGTGCTCGACGCCAGCCGCGCCAGCAACCAGACCACCACGGCCAGCCCGCCGGCGTAGACCGCGACGAGCGCGGCGCTCCGGTCCGGCACGGCGAGCATCAGCACCGCGCCGCCGAGCACGCACAGCACGGCGCTGGTCCAGCAGGTGACCCGTCGGCCGTACCGGACCAGGAACGTCCGCTTGCCCAGCAGGGTGTCGCCCCGCACGTCGCGGAAGTCCTTGAGCAGCAGGCGGCCGATGATCGCGACATACAGCCCACCGAGCAGCGCGACGTCAGCGGGTCTCAGCCGCGCCTCCGCCGCGAGCAGCCCCACCAGGTACGGCACACCGACGATGCAGAGCGGCAGCACCAGGGACGCCACCACCCCGCGCTTGGAGAAGCTCAGCGGCGGCACCGAGTACGCGGCTGCCACCAGCAGCCCGGCGACCAGCACGAGGACGACCGGCCAGCCCAACGCCACCGCGCACGCCAGCGCCAGGACACCGCCGGTGACGGCGACGAGCACCAGCTCGCGCGGCGTGCTCCCGGTGGTGAGCGGCCGCGACCGGTCGCCCGCCAGGTTGATCCGGTCGACGGCGACGTCGGCGAGGTCGTTCAGGACGACGGACGCGAGCAGGTAGCCGATCACCACGACCAGGACGCCGAGCGTGCGCCACGCGTCGTCGGCCGCGCCGTGCTGCGCCAGACCGATGGCGGCGTAGCTGCCGGCCAGCAGCACCAGCGCCGGGCGCGCCATCAGCACCACGAGTCGCACGTGGGCTCGCAGGTCGCCCCTCACTTGTTGCTCGCCCACTGGTTCATGCCCACCACGAACAGGACGCCGACGGCCACCACGGCCAGGCCGCTGATCCCGAGGACGACGGCGAGCACGAGCCCCGCCCCCTGCCAGACCGTCATGGCGCGGCGCGGTCGAGGCGGTGGCTGGTCGTCGGTGGGCACGGGCGCTCCTCCCGGTCGGGTGCCGGGAGCGTATCTCGACGGCTGAAAGTGCTCACGGACCGACACAATGGCTCGCATGGAGCTCGGGTTCACCGCCGGCATCGCGGCGATCGTCCTGTTCGGCGTCCTCGGCCAGATCCTGGGCAAGGCCACGCGCATCCCGTCGATCATCCTGCTGCTGGGGCTCGGCCTGCTGGTGGGACCGGTGCTGGGCTGGGTCGACCCGGACGCGATCCTGGGCGACGCGCTGTTCCCGCTGGTGTCGATGGCGGTCGGCCTGCTGCTGTTCGAGGAGTCGCTCAAGCTCGACCTCTCGCGGCTGCACGGCGGCGCGCGCCGGCCGGTGCTCGGGCTGGTCACCGTCGGCGCGATCACCACCGGCGTCGGCGCCACCCTGCTCACGCACTGGGTGTTCGGCCTGCCGTTCGGCAGGGCGGCCGTCATCGGCGCGATCCTCATCGTCTCAGGGCCGACCGTCGTCGGGCCCCTGCTCGCCGTGGTCCGGCCGAAGCAGCCGCTGGAGTCGGTGCTCGCGTTCGAGGGCATCTTCATCGACCCCATCGGCGCGACCGTGGCGCTCAGCATGATGCACCTGGCCCTGCACAACGACGGGCCGGGCCTGGGCCGGACGGCGCTCACGGGGATCGCCACCGGGCTGGCCGCCGCGGTGCTGTTCCTGCTGATCATCCGGTTCGGCCGGGCGCCGGCAGCCACCCACGTCGCGCTCGGCGTCGCGATGGCGCTGACCGCGTTCGCCGCCGCGGAGGCCGTGCACGAGGAGTCCGGGCTCTGGGCGACGACGATGCTGGGCATCACGCTCGCCAACCAGCCGTGGGTCCGCCTGGACGCGCTCCACGAGTTCGGCAGCCACGTCGGTCTGCTGCTCATCGGATCGCTGTTCATCGTGCTCGCCGCCCGGGTCGACCTCGACGCGCTGCTGCACTACCTCCCGCTGACCCTCGTCCTCGTCGCGCTCCTCGTCGTCGCGCTGCGCCCGCTCGCGGCGGGCCTGGCGACGGGCCGCTCGGTGCTGACCCGCAACGAGCGCCTGATGGTCGGCTGGATGGCGCCGCGCGGCATCGTGGCCGTGTCGACCGCGAGCGTGTTCACGCTCCAGTTCGAGCAGGCGGGCAAGCCGTTCCCGCAGCTGGTGCCGGTCGTGTTCGGCGTGGTGCTGGCCACCGCGATCGTCTACGGCGCCACCGGCCCGGCGGCCGCGCGGCTGCTCGGCGTGCGCTCGCCCGAGCCCGAGAACCTCGACGAGGACGGCGTCCCCCGGGAAATCTCCGACCGATCGTGACCATCCCGAGATGTGGATGTTACTTACTGGTAAGACCCTCGTGATGCTTGCAACATCTGTGTGCTACCCATAGCCCACTGAGAATCCCAGCCGGCGGGCGCTTACCTGCGCGCCCGCGGCCCTGACAGAAGAGGTAGCGCATGTCCTCCCTCGCACCATCTCGTCGCCGCATCATCGCGGCGACCGCGGGAATCGCAGCGACGGCCTTCGTGCTGACCGCGTGCTCGGGCAACAACAACGACGACGGGGGCGACGGCGGCAGCACCTCGGCCGCCGGGGGCTCGCTGACCATCGGCACCACCGACAAGGTCACCACCCTCGACCCGGCAGGCTCGTACGACAACGGCTCGTTCGCCGTGCAGAACCAGGTCTTCCCGTTCCTCCTGAACTCGCCGTACGGCAGCCCCGACGTGGAGCCGGACATCGCCGTCTCGGCCGAGTTCACGGCGCCGACGGAGTACACCGTCAAGCTCAAGCCGGGCCTCAAGTGGGCCAACGGGCACGACCTGACGTCGTCCGACGTGAAGTTCACGTTCGACCGCCAGCTGAAGATCGCGGACGAGAACGGCCCGTCGTCGCTGCTCTACAACCTGGACAGCACCGAGGCCGTCGACGACACCACGGTGGTCTTCCACCTCAAGGCGGCGGACGACCAGATCTTCCCGCAGATCCTGTCCAGCCCCGCGGGCCCGATCGTCGACGAGGAGTCCTTCTCCCCCGACGCGGTGACGCCCGACAGCGACATCGTCGACGCCGACGCCTTCGCCGGGCAGTACACGATCACCGGCTACGACTTCAACTCGCTGGTCTCGTTCAAGGCGAACCCCGACTACAAGGGCATCCTGCCGCCGGCCAAGACCGACGAGGTCAACCTCAAGTACTACGCCGACGCGTCGAACCTGAAGCTGGACATCCAGGAGGGCAACATCGACGTGGCGCTCCGCAGCCTCTCGGCGACGGACATCGCGGACCTCCGCACGGACGACAAGGTCAAGGTCGTCGACGGACCCGGCGGCGAGATCCGCTACATCGTCTTCAACTTCGACACGCAGCCGTACGGCACCAAGACGGACGACGCCGACCCGGCGAAGGCCCTCGCGGTCCGCCAGGCGGTGGCCGACCTGGTCGACCGCAAGCCGCTGTCGGAGCAGGTCTACAAGGGCACCTACACGCCCCTGTACTCGCAGGTCCCGGACGGTCTGACGGGCGCCACCGACTCCCTGAAGAGCCTCTACGGCGACGGTCAGGGCGGCCCGGACGCCGACAAGGCCAAGAAGACCCTCGAGGACGCCGGCGTCACCACGCCGGTCGCGCTCAGCCTGCAGTACGCGACGGAGCACTACGGCCCGTCGTCGGGTGACGAGTACGCGCTCATCAAGGAGCAGCTGGAGAAGACCGGCCTGTTCAAGGTCGACCTGCAGACGACGGAGTGGGTCCAGTACTCCAAGGACCGCACCGCCGACGTGTACCCGGCGTACCAGCTCGGCTGGTTCCCCGACTACTCGGACGCGGACAACTACCTCACGCCGTTCTTCCTCAAGGACAACTTCCTGGCCAACCACTACGACAACCCCACGGTCAACGACATGATCCTGCAGCAGGCGACCACGACCGACCCGGCCGCCCGCACCAAGCTCATCGAGCAGATCCAGGACCTCGAGGCGAAGGACCTGTCCACGGTCCCGCTGCTCCAGGGTTCGCAGGTGGCCGTCGTCGGCAAGGACGTCTCCGGTGCCGAGGACACGCTCGACGCGTCGTTCAAGGTCCGTTACGCGGCCTTCTCGAAGAGCTGACACCCGCACCACCAGCCGACGGTCCCGTTCCCGAGCACAATCGGGGACGGGGCCGTCCGGCTCGTCCGCACCACAACAGGCAGGAACCATGACCTCCACCACCACCGGAGCGCCCACCGGCGTCGCGCCCGGCGATCCCGCAGCGCCGGCCACCCCGGCGGCGACGAGCAGGAGATCGGGGGGCGGGCACCTCGGCAGCTACCTGCTGATCCGGTTCCTGCTGATCTTCCCGACGATCTTCATCCTCGTGACCACCGTCTTCATCCTCATGCGGTCGACCGGTGACCCGATCACCGCGTCCCTGGGCGGGCGGCTCACGCACGACCAGCTGCAGGAGCGGATCCACGCCGCCGGGTACGACCGGCCGATCCTCGTGCAGTACTGGGACTACCTGAGCCACCTGTTCCGCGGCGACTTCGGCACCACGATCTCGACCAACAAGCCGGTCACCGAGGTGGTCCTCACCTACGGCGCCGCGACCCTCGAGCTCGCGTTCTACGCGCTCATCGTCGCCCTGCTGGTCGGGATCCCGCTGGGCCGGATCGCGGCCGCGCGCCGCGACCGCGGCGTCGACGCCTCGCTGCGGGTCTCCGGGATCATCGCGTACGCGACGCCCGTGTTCTTCGCCGGCATCCTGCTCAAGCTCATCTTCTCCGTCTGGCTGGGCTGGCTGCCCGTCGCCGGCCGCGCCTCGACGGACGCGCAGATCGCGATCCAGCGCAACGGCGCGGGGACCGGCCTGTACATCGTCGACGCGATCAGCACCGGCGACCCGTCGGCGGTGTGGGACGTGCTGCAGCACGCGATCCTGCCCGCCCTGACGCTCGGCCTGCTGACCGGCGGGATCTTCCTGCGTCTCGTGCGCACCAACGTCATCGGCACCCTGTCCACCGGCTACGTCGAGGCGGCCCGGTCGCGCGGCGTCAACGAGCGCCGGCTGCTGCGCCAGCACGCGTGGCGGCCCGCGCTCGTCCCGATCATCACGGTGATCGGCCTGCAGATCGCGCTGCTGCTCAGCGGCGCGGTGCTCACCGAGACCACGTTCGAGTGGAAGGGCCTCGGCTTCCAGCTGGTCCAGTTCCTGCTGGCGCGCGACTTCGTCGCCGTCCAGGGCCTGGTGGTGCTGCTCGCCGTGGTGGTGGCGCTGACGAACTTCATCGTCGACGTCATCGCCGCACTCGTCGACCCGAGGATCAAGTACTGATGACCGTCATCGACCCCGAAGCCGTGCTGGCCGCTCCGGCGGCTCCTGAGCACGTGTCCCTCTGGAAGCGCCTGCCCGTGGTGCACCAGGTCCGCACGAGCGTCGGCCTGCAGCGCACCATGCTGCTGGTCGGCCTCGTGCTCGTCGCGATCTTCGTCTTCACCGCCGCGTTCGCCCCGCTGCTGGCGCCCTACGGCTACTCGCAGCTGTCCGCCGACGGCGTGAACTTCGGCTCGCAGCAGCCGCCGTCCGCCGAGCACCTGCTGGGCACCACGGTCGGCGGGTACGACGTGCTCTCGCGGACCATCTGGGGTGCCCGCCCGGCCTTCCTCGTCATCATCATGGCCGTGCTGCTCTCGATCTTCGCCGGGGTCCTCCTCGGCCTGACGTCGGGATACTTCGGCGGCTGGATCGACCGTGTGCTCGTCGTGATCGCCGACGCGCTGTTCGCGTTCCCCTCCCTGCTGCTCGCCATCGTCGTCGCCATCGTCATCAGCGGCGGCCAGTCGTCGATGTGGGGCGGTGTGATGGCGGCCGCCATCTCGCTGAGCGTCGTGATGATCCCGCAGTACTTCCGCGTGATCCGCGCCGAGGTGGTGCGGGTCAAGGCCGAGGCGTTCGTCGAGTCCGCCCGCGTGATCGGCTCCGGGCACGTGCGGATCATGGGTCGCCACGTGCTGCGCAACTCCACGCGGACCCTGCCGCTGATCCTCACGCTCAACTGCTCCGAGGCGGTGCTCACGCTGGCGGGCCTGGGCTTCCTCGGCTTCGGCATCGAGCCCACGGCGGCGGCCGACTGGGGCTACGACCTGTCCAAGTCGCTCTCCGACGTGACCAGCGGCATCTGGTGGACCGCGGTGCCCCCGGGCGTCGCGATCGTGCTCACGGTGCTCGGCGTGACGCTCGTCGGCGAGTCGCTGAACGACCTCGCGGACCCGCGTCTGCGCACCCGCCGTCGGGCCAAGGCCGCGGGCTCCGTCAGCCCCGTCGTCGCCGTCCCCGGTGGGGCTGCCGACGACGACTTCGGGACCATCGACGAGCTCGAGGCACCGTCCGACCTGTACGACGAGCCGAAGGAGCGGGGATGACCAACGTCGTCGACATCAAGGACCTGCACGTCTCCTTCGCGACCGACTCCGGCACGGTCCGCGCGGTCGAGGGCGTCTCGCTGCAGATCGCGGCCGGGGAGGTGCTCGCGATCGTCGGCGAGTCGGGCTCCGGCAAGACCGTCACCGCGCGCTCGATCCTGGGCCTGCTCCCGGAGACCGCGCTGACCAGCGGCGCCGTCCTGCTCACGCGCAAGGACGGCTCGGCCACGCACGACGTCATCACGATGAACCCCGACGACCTGCGCCAGGTCCGGGGACGCGACGCCGCGATGGTGTTCCAGGAGCCGTCCACCGCGCTGAACCCGGTGTTCCCGGTGGGCTGGCAGATCGCCGAGGGCATCCGCGCCCACCGGCGCCTGTCCAAGGCCGACGCCCGCGAGCAGGCCATCGAGGTGCTGCGCCTGGTCGGCATCCCGGACCCCGAGCACCGCGTCGACCACTACCCGCACCAGTTCTCGGGCGGCCAGAAGCAGCGCATCGTCATCGCGCAGGCGCTGGTGCTCGACCCGGGCCTGATCATCGCCGACGAGCCGACCACCGCCCTCGACGTCACGGTGCAGGCGGAGATCCTCGACCTGCTGCGCCGGCTCCCCCAGGAGTTCGGCTCGGCGATCGTGCTCATCACGCACAACATGGGCGTCGTGGCCGACCTCGCCGACCGGGTCGCGGTCATGTACAACGGCGAGATCGTCGAGCAGGCGGACGTGCACACGCTGTTCACGTCGCCGCAGCACCCCTACACGCGCAAGCTGCTCGACGCGGTCCCGCGGGTCGGCGGCCGGCGGCTGCGCGACCGGGTGCGCGTGGCCGACGAGCTCGAGGCCATGACCGTCGACGAGTCGGCCACCCCGGTGGTCGAGGCGACGGACCTGCGGATCGTCTACCCGGGCCGGCTGCGGCAGCCCGCGTTCACGGCCGTCGACGGCGTCGACCTGGTCATCCGGCCCGGCGAGGTGCTGGGGCTGGTGGGCGAGTCGGGCAGCGGCAAGACGACCATCGGCCGCGCGATCGCGGGTCTGACCCCGGTCAGCAGCGGATCGCTCAAGGTCCACGGCGTCGAGATGCTGGGCGTCAAGGAGAAGACCTTCAAGCCGGTCCGCAAGCGCATCGGGTTCGTCTTCCAGGACCCGGCCACGAGCTTCAACCCGCTGCTGACCATCGCCCAGTGCGTCGCCGAGCCGATGGTGGTGCACGGCCTCGCGCCCAACCCGCAGGAGGCGCGGCCGCGGGTCGACGAGCTCATGGAGGCCGTGCAGCTGCCCAAGGCGTTCGGCGACCGGTTCCCGCACGAGCTCTCCGGCGGCCAGCGGCAGCGCGCCAGCCTCGCCCGCGCGCTCATCCTGGGACCGGAGCTGCTCATCGCCGACGAGCCGACCTCCGCCCTCGACGTGTCCGTGCAGGCCCGGGTGCTCGACCTGTTCGCCCGCCTGCAGGCCGAGCTGGGCTTCGCGTGCCTGTTCATCAGCCACGACCTGGCCGTCGTCGACCTGCTGGCCCACCGCATCGCGGTCCTGCACCGCGGCGTGCTGGTCGAGGAGGGCACGGGCGACGAGGTGCTCGGAGCGCCGAAGCACCCCTACACCCAGCGCCTGCTGGCCTCGCTGCCGGTGCCCAACCCTGTCGAGCAGGCCGCCCGCCGGGAGGAGTGGCGCAACCTGCGCGCACACGGGTGACGTCGACACGGTTCGCCGCTGCGGCAGACGTGGGTACCCGGCGCACGCACGGGTGACAGCGGCCTTCGGCCCTCCCCGGGGGTCGACGGACCGGCCTAGCGTGGTCGGCATGCCCCCTGACCAGCCCGTTCGCGCGCGCCTCGTCCGCACGCTCGCCGTGCTCTCGGTGGTCGCGACGATCCCGCTGTGGGCCCCGCCGCAGCACACGACGAGCTCCACGGGGGTCTTCATGGTGGCGGCGAAGGTGCCGCCCGGGGTCGCCGTCGTCCGCCTGACCGCCGTCGTGCTCGTCGTCGCGGTCGCGGTCCTGGTGGTGTGGCGCGGCGCGCGGTTCGCGGTGCTGTCCGTCGTGCCGGCGGCGCTGCTGGGCTGGGTCTGGTGGCGCTGGGAGGGCGGCGGCAGCTACACGGTCGCGATGCAGGGGTCGCTCGGCCAACGGGCGCCGCACGCGTACCAGTCCCCGTGGTTCGCGGTGGCGATCTCCCTGGAGGCGCTGCTGGCGCTGACGATCGCGCTGGCGGCGCTGGGGGCCGCGGCGCGACGTCGTGATCAGACGCAGGCCTCGCGTCTCGCCGCGTAGCGGTCGTACAGGGTCACGATCAGGGCCACCAGGTACGCGAACAGCAGCACGTCGCCCACCGAGACCGCCGCGCGCTGCCCGGTCGCGAAGGCGGCGAACACGAGCATCGCGACCACGCTGATCAGCGTGTTGACCACGACCTGCACGCCCAGCGAACGCCGTCGCGGCAGGGCCAGCGCCGCGTGCACCAGCACGGTCGCCGTGACGACGAGCGCCACCACCCAGAGCCGGCCCTCGATGCGGGGGTACGACTCGAACATGATCAGCGTGACCAGCCCGGCCAGGACGACCTTCTCGACGAGGTGCCGCGCATCCCTCGGCGCCGCGGCGACGGGCCGCCGCGGGACCCAGCCGAGGTGGGCCGCGACCACGTCGGCGTCCACCGTGAACGGCCACTGCGCCGGCGGCAGTCGCGGGGCAAGGCGCCGGCCGACCACGACGAGCACGACGGCGACGACCGCCAGCACGCCCCACACCCACGGCCGCTCGTCGACGAGCTTGCTGAACTCGTCGGTGAAGTCCAGCTGCGCGACGTGGATCCACCACTCCTGCGGCAGCTTGATCACCACCCAGATGAGCCCCGCGGTCCACAGCACCGCCGCCTTGGTCAGCCGGCCGGCGTCCCACCGGGTGCGGACCACCTCGAGCGCGATCACGAAGTACTCGAAGGTGTTGGGGAAGACCATGAGCAGCCAGCGCGCGCCGGTGATCTCGAACGCGAGCACCCCCACGAGCCGGTAGTACCAGAGGAACGCGGCGACGCCCACGGAGAACGGGTTGCGCCAGTTCCGCAGCACCGCGAGGTAGGCGATCGTCAGGTAGTAGATGTCGAGCGCCTTGTCGTACGACTGGTAGTTGTCGAGCGACAGGCCCGTGAACGCCGCGAAGATCGACTTGTCCACGCCGTCGATGACCAGCGCGGCCAGGATCGCGGGCAGCGGGAACCTCGGGATGAACAGCGGGACCACCAGGCGCAGGCCCACCACCAGCACGAACACGGTCCAGTCGAGGGTGCTCGCGTTCGCCATGGTGGGGACTGTAACGATGCCGACACCCCCGCGGCGGCACCGCTCACCCCCGGACCGGTCAGCCGTTCCGAGCGATGACGATCAGCAGCATCGTCACCAGGAAGCCGGTCACCAGGTTGAGCCACAGGAACCGTCGCCAGCCGGCGTTGGCGCGCTCGCAGTCCTCGTCGCGCACGGACCAGAACTGGGCGGTGCTGATCGCGTAGGGCACGGGCAGCACGGCCGCGAGCGACCCGGGCCACGGGACCACGAGCAGCACGGCCGCCGCCAGCACGTACAGGACGGTGGACGCGACGACCGTCGGGTGCGCCCCGAGCGCGGTGGCCACCGACGCGATGCCACCCTCCCGGTCGGCGCGCACGTCCTGCACGGCACCGAACGCGTGCGACGCCATGCCCCAGAGCACGAACGCGACGAGCACCGGCCAGGTGGTCGACGCGCCCAGGTCCGCCCCCACGAGCACCAGCGCGTAGAGCAGGGGCCCGACGAAGTGCATCGCCGAGGTCAGCGAGTCCAGCACCGGGCGCTCCTTGAACCGGAGCACGGGCGCCGAGTACGCGACGACGAGGAACAGGACCAGCGCGAGCGTCAGGTCGGCGGCCACGTCGCCCACGAGCAGCAGGTACACGACGAACGGCACCGTCGAGACGACGCACGCCCACAGGATCCGCCGGTGCACCTGCGCGGCCCGCGCCGGCTCCACCAGACCACCCTCGATCCCGCCCTTGCGGGGGTTGCGCAGGTCGGAGGCGTAGTCGAACACGTCGTTGATGCCGTACATCAGCAGGTTGTAGGGGACCAGGAAGAACAGGGTGCCGACGACCGACGTCGCATCGATCCGCCCGCCGGTGGCCAGCAGGTAGCCCGCGGCGAACGGGTACGCGGTGTTGATCCAGCTGAACGGGCGCGAGGCCGCGAGGACCTCCCTCACGCGTCGGCCTTCCGGGACCGGCGGCCGAGCGCGACCCACAGCACCGGCATCCCCACCGCGGCAGCGATCGCGTAGGCGAAGTCCTCGAGCGGGGCGCCCCAGATGTACCAGCCGAGGATCTTGTCGGGGTCGAACACGTAGAGGCCCACGCGGATCATCAGGGTGTCGAACACGGTGGTGAGCACGCACAGGATCAGGGTCGTGACCAGCAGCGGCGACGGCCGCATGGTGCGCAGCACGGGCCACGACACCGCGCCGAGCAGCGCCAGCACGATCACGTTCAACACGATGTTGGTCACGGCTCGTCACCGTCGTCGCCCCGGGCCGCGATCGCCCGACGGCCCTCCTCGCGCAGCGCCGCGCTCTTGTCGAACCACCGCCACGCCAGCAGGGCCGTGTAGCAGAGCAGCGCGAGGAAGAACGCCTCCTCCACCGGCAGCTCGGGGGCCAGCAGCAGGCCGGTCATGTGCGGGGAGTCACCGCGCGCGAAGATGCCGAGCACCAGCCCGAGGCCGTCCCACGCCAGGAACCCGACCACGCCGATCCCGACGGTCAGGGCGGCCCGGCGGGCGTCGGCCCAGAACGCGAGGTGGAACCGCCGGTCCAGCAGGGCCAGCCCGCCCAGGGACAGCAGCAGGGCGCCGAGGTACAGGACGCTCATCCGACGGCTTCGCCCCACACCCCGCGAGGCCGCGCGGCCGCCAGGAACCCGGGGCGCAGCGGCGCGGGCAGGGGGTGCGACGACGTCTCCCCCAGCATCCGCTTCACCACCAGCTCGGCGCTGATCAGGCACATCGGCAGTCCCACACCCGGGATGGTGCCACCCCCGGCGTGCAGGACGTTGGGGACGCGCGCGGACACGTCGCCCGGGCGGAACATCGCGCTCTGCCGCAGCGTGTGCTCCATGCCGAGCGCCGAGCCCCGCCACGCCGAGAAGTCGCGCGCGAAGTCCGCCGGGCCGACGACCCGCCGGGTCACCACGCGGTCGCGCAGGCCGGGGATGCCGGCCCAGGCGCCCACCTGGTCCAGGTACCTGTCGGCGTGCCGCTCGAGGTCGTCGCCCGCCAGCGACGGGTCGGCGGGGAAGGGGACGAGGACGAACAGGTTCTCGTGCCCGGCCGGCGCCGCCGTGGGGTCGCTCGCCGTGGTCCGCGAGACGTACATCGACGCGACCTCGGGCACCCGCAGTCCGTCCGGCGGTGTCGACCGGCCGGTGCCGAGGATGTCCTCGAAGTTCGCCGGCCAGTCGCGCGTGAAGAACAGCGAGTGGTGCGCCAGCTCCGGCAGCTCGCCCCGGACGCCCGCCATGACCAGCAGCGCCGAGATCCCCGGCCCCCGCCGGTCCCACCACTCGTCGGGCAGGTCGCGGTGCGGGCCCAGCAGCGCCGACTCCGTGTGCTGCCGGTCCGCCGCGGACACCACGACGTCGGCGGGCACCAGCGTCCCGTCGGCCAACCGGACCCCGCGGGCCGCTCCTGACCTGCGCGGATGCCGCAGCGACGGCGACGCCTCGACGACCTCGATCGAGGCCACGTCGGCCCCCGTCCGGATCTCGACGCCCTCCTTGCGGGCGAGCCGCTCGAGCGCCTCGATCACCGTGTACATCCCGCCGCGCGGGAAACGTACGCCGTCGACCAGGTCGAGGTGGCTCATCAGCGAGTACAGCGCCGGGACCCGGTAGGGCGACGACCCGAGGAACACCGCGTGGTATCCGAGCACCTGCCGGAGGACGGGGTCGGTGACCGTCGACGCGACCTTGTCGGCGAGCGTCCCCGTGAGCAGCCCCGCCAGGGTCCCCGTCTGCCGGACGACGTCCGCCGACAGCAACCGGTCCGGGCGCGCGAAGGTCGTGTAGAGGAACGAGTCGAGCGCCGTGCGGTAGGCCTGGGTCGATGCCGCGGCGTACTGCCGGATGGCGTCCCCGGCGCCGGGCTCCCGCGCGTCGAACGTCGCCCAGTTGGTCTCGGGGTCCGCCACGACGTCGAACGGGTCGCCGCCCTCGGGGAACAGCCGGTAGGCCGGGTCCAGGCGCTCGAGCTCGACGTGGTCCTCGACCCGCTCGCCCAGCAGCGCGAACGCGTGCTCGAACACCTCGGGCATGAAGTACCACGACGGCCCGGTGTCGAACCGGAACCCGTCGATGCTCAGCGTCCCGGCCCGCCCGCCCACCTGGTCGTGCCGCTCGAGCAGCGTGACCAGCGCGCCGCCGCGGGCCAGCAGGGCGGCCGTGGTCAGGCCGGCGATGCCGCCGCCGATGACGACGACGCGCCCGGGACCCGGCCGGTTCATGCGTCGACCGCGCGGCCCGCCCGAGCCTCCGCCAGCACGGACCCGCCCACCACCAGCAGCTTGACCGGGGTGGGCAGCCGCACGCGCCCGACCATCAGCGACTCCGGGGGCCGGCTCGCGATCTCGTCGAGCAGCCGCTGGTAGAGCGCCAGGGTCGCCGCGACCGCGTACCTGGCCCGCCGCGGCAGGCTCGGGACCGACGCCCGTGCCACCGCCACGTCGGCGTTGATCTCGCCGAGGATCGTGTGCAGGTGCGCCTCGTCGAGCCGGCCCGGTGTGGTGCCCGGGAAGTACGTGCGACCCAGCTCCTCGGTGTCGGCGCCGAGGTCGCGCAGGAAGTTGATCTTCTGGAACGCCGCCCCGAGCGCCCGCGCGCCGGCCACCTGCGTCTCGTCGGGCTCGCGGACGGGCTCGTCGGGTCGCCGGTCCTCGTTGAGGAAGGCCCGGACGCACATGAGCCCCACCACCTCGGCGGACCCGAAGACGTAGGCCTCGTAGCTGGCGCGGTCGTGCTCGTGCACCGTGAGGTCGGTGCGCATCGAGGAGAAGAAGGGCGCCGTCTCGGACGCGCTGATCCCCACGCGCCGCGCGGTCCGGGCGAACGCGTGCACCACCAGGTTGGTCGAGTAGCCGGAGCGCAGCGCACGCGCCGTCTGCTCCTCGAGGTCGTCCAGCTCGGCGCCGGCGTCGTCGCCGCGATAGGTGTCCACCACCTCGTCGGCCAGCCGCACGAGCGCGTAGATCGCACGGATGTCCCGCTGCGCCTGGCGTCCGAGCAGGCGCGTGCCCAGCCCGAACGACGTGGAGTACGCGGCGAGCACGCCGGCGCTCGTGCGCGCCGCGGTGTCGTCGTAGAGGCGGAGCGCCCTGTCGCGGGCCGATCGCACGTCCGACATCCGTTCCCCCAGCACTCAGTGGCCCCGTCCGACCAGATCGTCGACCACGCCCACAAGGTAGCCCCCCAGGGGTTCCGGCAGCCCGCTCAGCGCCAGGTCGCGCGCCCGCAGCCCGGTCCGGCGCGTGAGCTCGCGCACCTGGTCGAGCGCGCCGGACGAGACCATCACCGCGCGCACCGCCGCGGCGCCGTCCTCGTCGAGGTCCGCCCGGCCGACGTGCGCGTCGAGCACGGCGCACCCCGCCGCGTCGGCCGACGCGTACGCCCGGCGCAGCAGCTCGGTGCGCTTGCCCTCGCGCAGGTCCGACAGCACCGACTTGCCGGTCAGCACCGGGTCCCCGAACACCCCGAGCTCGTCGTCGATCAGCTGGAACGCGACCCCGAGCGCCGAGCCGACCGCGCCGAGGCGCACGGTCCGCCCGTCGTCCACGCCCGCCATGACCGCGCCGGCCATCAGGGGCAGGCGGCCCGAGTACGCCGCCGTCTTCAGCTCGGCCACCGCGAGCGCGTCGACCTCGCGGGGCGGGCGCAGCGATGCGGTGACGTCCAGCAGCTCGCCGACGACGGTCGTCTCGATCCCCTCGGCCAACAGCCCCATCACGCGCAGCAGCGCGGCGGGGTCCGCCGGGGCTCCGACCACCAGCGAGAACGCGGACGCGATGGCCAGGTCGCCCGCCAGCAGCCCGGCGGCGAGCACCTGGTCGGCCACGGAGCGCTCGTCGAGACCCCGCCCGGCCAGCCTCGCCCGGGCCGCGCCGGCGACGTTCGGCTGCCCCCGCCGGACCTCGTCGTGGTCCAGCAGGTCGTCGTGCACGAGCATCGCGGTGTGCAGCACCTCGATCGCCGCCGCGACGGGCGCGATCGCCGCGGGCTCGGAGCCACCCAGCCCGAGGTAGGCCGCGACCGCCAGCCGGGGACGCAGGAGCTTGCCGCCGACGACGCCCGCCAGGTCGGTCCACAGCCGCGCCGCGACGTCGGATCGACCCGCAGCCACGCGGACCCGGGCGTCGACGAACTCCTGCAGCACCTCGGCCGTCGTGGCCATCGCGCGCTCGACCGCCTGCGCGAGGTCGGCCTGCTCGGCTGCCAGGACCTCGGCCGGCTCGTGCCGGACCGTGACCGGCGACTCTCCCTGCATGAGCCCTCCTGTCGCTCGCCCGGAAACCTGTCGCTCGCAGGGATTGCTCAGCATACTGAGCATTCCGCAGAACGCATCCGCGGGCCCTGCCGCACACCCGTCGCGCACCCTTCGGTCCGAGTGCCCTCCGCGGATGCACCTCGCGCCGATCTCGTCCGCGGCGGACGCGATCGGCCCCCACCCGGCGCGGTCGGTACGCTCGGGCGCATGACATGGCTGGTCACCGGGGGTGCCGGGTACATCGGGTCGCACGTGGTGCGGGCGTTCGGGCAGGTCGGCCTGGAGACGGTGGTCCTCGACGACCTCTCCAGCGGGCACCGCGGCTTCGTCCCCGACGACGTCCCGCTGGTCGAGGGCTCGATCCTCGACGCCGACCTGGTGGCGGACACGCTGTCGCAGCACGGCGTGGTCGGCGTGGTCCACCTGGCGGGGTTCAAGTACGCCGGCGTCTCCGTCGACCGCCCCCTGCACACGTACGACCAGAACGTCACCGGCACCGCGCACCTGCTCGAGGCCATGGCGTCCCAGGGCGTCGACGCGATCGTGTTCTCGTCGTCGGCCGCCGTCTACGGCACCCCGGACGTCGACCTGGTCACCGAGACCACCGCGACCACCCCGGAGTCGCCCTACGGCGAGTCCAAGCTCATCGGCGAGTGGCTGCTGCGCGACCAGGGCACGGCCGTCGGCCTGCGGCACACGTCGCTGCGCTACTTCAACGTCGTCGGCTCGGCCACCCCGGACCTCTACGACACCAGCCCGCACAACCTCTTCCCGCTGGTGCTCGACGCGCTGGCCGAGGGCCGGACCCCGCGCATCAACGGCACCGACTACGCGACGCCCGACGGCACCTGCGTCCGCGACTACATCCATGTGGCGGACCTGGCGGACTCGCACGTCGCCGCCGCCCAGGCCCTCGCCGCCGGCCGCACGCTCGAGCAGGTCTACAACCTCGGCTCCGGCGACGGCGTCTCGGTCCGGGAGATCATGACCGCGATGGCCGAGGGCACCGGCATCCCCTTCGAGCCCGAGACCGCCCCCCGCCGTCCGGGCGACCCCGCGCGGATCGTCGCCTCCGGCGAGCTGGCGGCGCGCGACCTCGACTGGCGTATGCGCCACACCCTGCTCGACATGGTCACCAGCGCCTGGCAGGCCCGCCAGGCCCACTAGCCGCGACGGCGTCCCCGACGACGGAGCACGCACGCGCCGGAGCGGCGACGGCTCAGAGCGCCTGCAGCCTCGGCAGGTGCTCCACCAGGCCCTCGAGCACCTTCTCGCTGCCCGCGTAGACGCCCTCGGCGCGGGGCCAGTGGACCACCACGTCGGTGAACCCCAGGCCCGCGGCCCGCTCGATCCCCTCGGTGACCAGCGCCAGCGAGCTCATGGAGAAGATCGGCGCGCCGTCCAGGCTGAGGTACCGGCGCAGGGCCGGCTCCCCCGCGGGCCGGGCGGTCGCCTCGATGGCGTCGAGCTGTTCGAGCATCGTCGCGAGCCCCGCCCACCACTGCTCCTGCGCGGCCCCGGGGTCGGTCGGCGTGTCCTCGGTGGCGTACGCAGGCCCGTAGGT